>NZ_JBRAIN010000004.1:0-26716 GCF_052743955.1 Thermodesulfitimonas sp. | reverse complement strand
TGTTGTCCGGAGACAAAATAAAATTTACTTTTTTTCCGTTTTTTAGAGGATTTCTCGGGAGATTGTCGAATCTAAAAAAACGTTGCCGTTTGGCCGATTAACTATAAAAGAATTTATACTTCAGGGTGGTTGGCGGTGATACGTTTTTACAACGTAACCAAGATTTACCCAAACGGTGCTAAGGCATTGGTGGACGTTACGTTCACCCTCAACCGGGGGGAATTCGTCTTCGTGGTAGGACCGAGCGGTGCGGGGAAGACCACCCTCGCCAAGCTCATCTACCGGGAAGAGCTGCCTACCCGGGGGCAGGTGATCTTCAACGGGAAAAACATTGCGCGGTTGCGGCCCCGGGAGGTTTCGCTGCTGCGCCGGCAGGTCGGGATGGTTTTTCAGGATTTTCGCCTCTTGCCGCGGAAAACGGTTTTTGAGAATGTAGCCTTGGCGCTGGAGATTACCGGCCACCCTTGGCGGGAGATTAAGAAACGGGTCCCGGAGGTTCTGGCCCGGGTTGGGCTTCTGAGTAAGGCGAACTCTTTCCCGCACCAGCTTTCCGGCGGAGAGCAACAGCGGGTATGCTTGGCGCGGGCGCTCGTTAACCGGCCCTCTCTGGTAATCGCGGACGAGCCGACTGGTAACCTGGATGCAGAGAACGCGCGGGAACTAATCCGCCTTCTTCTCGAAATCAACCGGGACGGCACGACGGTCCTGATGGCTACGCACGCGCTCGATATCGTCAACGTTCTCCAGAAGCGCGTGATCGCCCTGGACGAAGGCCGCCTGGTAGAATACGCGATGCAGGAGAGTTGCCGGTATGGCACTTAGGATCCTCTGGCGCTGGTGGCGGGAAGCTTTCGTTTCGCTTTTCCGCAACGGCTGGCTGGCGGCTTCGGCTACGGGAATGGTTCTGGTTTCGCTCTTTCTCCTCGGCTTTGTTTCCCTTTTCGCACTTAACGCGGCCCATTTTTCGCGTCTGGTCGAAAACCAGGTCGAGGTCGCTGTTTTTCTGCAGGACGACCTTGCTCCTGACTTTGTCCGGCAGCTCGGGCGGGAGCTCCGACAGATTAAGGGCGTAGCGCGGGTTACCTTTGTTTCTAAAGAAGAGGCGCTCGCCAAGCTGAAACGCGATCTGGGCGATAAGAGCGGCCTTTTGAGCGGGTTAGAGGAACGAAACCCGCTACCCGATTCCTTCCGGCTGCGACCGGCGGATGCGGCGGCGGTGCCTCTGATCGCCAAGGAGGCGGCGGCCCTTCCGGGGGTGGAGAAGGTACGTTACGGTGAGGGGGTTGTAGAAAAACTCGTAAAGATTACTAATTCGGTGCGTATTGCCGCCCTCGCTCTGGTGGCTCTTTTCGGTCTGGCTGCCATCTTCCTGATTGTAACCACTATCCGGCTCTCTATTTTATCGCGTCAAGAGGAAGTTGGCATCATGAAGCTTCTCGGGGCGACTAACTGGTTTATTCGGGGTCCCTTTATTCTGGAAGGACTGATCATCGGGTCAACTGGGGCCTTGCTGGCGACCGCTATCCTTTACTGGGGCTACACCTCGCTTGTGAGCCAGATAGAGCAGGCGGCCCTGATCTTTTTCCAGCCGGTTACCGAGAAGGCGGTGTTGCTGCCTGTTTTCGGCGCCATTTTCGCGGCGGGTTTACTCCTCGGGGCGTTATCGAGCGCTCTTTCGGTCCACCGTTTTCTTAGTGCTTAAAGACGAAAAGGAGGATAGAGGGGCTTGCGTTTCTGCCGGCGGACAGTTGCGGTAGTAGTGGTTTTGGCGCTGCTTTTCGGCTTCTGGTCGGCGGCCTGGGGGCAGAGTCTTGAAGAGAAACTCCAGGAAACAAGGCAGAAGATAAACCAGAAACGCCAACTAGTTAAGCGGACTAAGCGAACCATTCAAGCCTTTACCGAAGAGATTGCCGCTCTGGACCGGTCCATCGAAGTGAAAACCCGCGAGATAGAGGCGCTCACGGTAAGGCTTAAGGAAACCGAGGCGGAATTGGCCAGGGCCGAGGAAGAACTAGCGGCGGCGGAAGCGCGTCTTCAAGAAACGGAAGCGCAGTTTCGGCAACGCCTCCGCGATATTTATACGGAAGGAAGTGTAGGCTACCTCGATTTTCTCCTCGGAGCTACGGATTTTAATGATTTCATCTCGCGGGCCGAGTTTTTAAAGCATATCCTTGCCTACGACGCGGCGCTGGTAAACGAAATGACCACCCGGCGGGCCGCAGTGACGGAGTACAGGAACCGGGTGGCCCAGCGCCGTGACCTGCTCGCTTCCCTCCGCTCTCAGGAACAGGCAGCTCAAGCCGAATTGCTCGCCCGCCAGGATGAAAAGGAGTCCCTCCTCTCCCGGGCGCAGTACGACCTGGAACGATTTGAAGCGGAGCTCGACGCTCTAGAGGCGCACGAGCGCGAAATTCTGCGCCAGATCGCTATTGAACGGGCTAGAAGGGCCAAACGGGCCGCGGGAGCGCTTCAGTGGCCGGTTCCGAGTTCGGGGGTTATCTCTTCGGGCTTCGGAAACCGGATGCACCCGATACTCCACGTAGTCCGGTTTCACTCGGGGATCGATATTCCGACGCGTTACGGCGCTGCGGTGGTGGCGGCCCAGGACGGCACCGTTATTTACGTAGGGACGCTGCGGGGTTACGGCAACGTGGTTATGATTGACCACGGCGGGGGCTTGACCACCCTGTACGCGCACCTGGCGTCCTCCTATGTTGGCGAAGGCCAGGAGGTAAAGCGCGGGGAAACAATAGCTGCCGTCGGCAGCACGGGGCTTTCTACGGGGCCGCACCTCCACTTTGAGGTGCGGGTGAACGGCGCGCCGGAGAACCCGTTAAATTATCTCTAGGCTGTTGGCTATCTTGGCTATGGACGGGGTCGGCTGTTGTTTGCGCGGCCACTGGATGCTTCTGCTGGTGGTCTTTTTATCGTCCGGAGCTATATTATTTATGGTGTAATAGGGCAGGTTGCTGCTAAAAAGGCTACGGGAGTGAAAAAGTGCGGCTTTCACGTCCGGGACGCTTCTGGTTAGTTACTTTTCTTACCGCGCTCTTCATTGTTGGCTGTCTGGTAGGCGCGGCGGTCATGGCCCTTGGCTACCGCCAGGTAGGAAACCTTCTTGAGGTTATCACCATCATTCGCTCCGACTACCTGCACGAGGTAAGCGCACGCCGCTTGGTAGAGGGTGCGGCAAAGGGAATTGTAGGGGCCCTAGGTGATCCATATTCGGTATACCTTGAACCGGAAACCTTCAAACACCTTCAGGAACAGATTCGGGGTTCATTTGGAGGCTTGGGCATCCTTGTGGGGATGAAAGACGAACGCTTAACCGTTATCAAGCCTTTCCCGGATACGCCTGCCGGCCGGGCAGGAGTTAAGCCGGGCGACGTTATCGTAAAGATCGGTGGGCGCCCGACCACGGGTCTGGACCTCGAAACCGCGGTAAGCCTGATGCGGGGACCGGTTGGTACGCCGGTTACCCTCACGCTAATGCGTCCGGGAAGGGGACCACTAACCCTAACGCTTGAGCGGGAAGAGATCACGGTCCCGACGGTGGAAGGGAAACTCCTCCCCGGCAGCATTGGTTATCTGGCTATCAGTCAATTTAGCGAACGAACGCCGGCGGAGGTGCACCAGGTCCTCGGTGAGCTGCGGGCGAAGGGTATGCGGGCACTCATTCTTGATTTGCGGGACAATCCCGGCGGAGAGCTACAAGCGGCAGTGCGGGTAGCGGACTATTTTGTACCTCCCGGGCCGGTGGTCCATGTTGATTACCGCAACGATAAGGACGAGGTTTACAGCGCGAGCGGTCCGCGGCTGGGGTTACCCTTGGTAGTACTGGTGAACGAAAACAGCGCCAGCGCGGCGGAGATTGTGGCAGCGGCCATCAAAGAGACGGGCAGCGGTAAAATCGTGGGTACCCGGACTTTTGGCAAGGGGGTTGTGCAGTCGGTTTACCCGCTCAAGAACGGAGCCGGATTGAAGCTCACTACGGCCCGCTACCTGACGCCGTGGAAGCACGACATCAACGGGAGGGGTGTAGAGCCGGACGTGAAGGTGGAACAGCTGGCGAACGGGGAGGACCGGCAACTTGCGGTTGCCCAGGAGATTTTACGGGAGCAAAGTGGTAGCGCACCGCAAGTAAGGAAAAGCGGTTGATAGCTTAAGCTGTTGACAACCTGACGCTGGGCCGCCTATAATTTTATGTCGAAAATTATTACCGGAATAGGAGTGGGGTTAAAAATGTGCGAGGCTAACGCTTACCTACGCAAAGGCGATAAAGAGGAACTGGTCCTGGAAATGGTCGATAAGGTGGTGCCTTACGAGGACGGCCTGCTTCTCGAGGATATTTACGGCCGGCGGAAGATCATCAAGGCGAAGATTAAGGAACTGGCCCTGGTAGACCATAAGATCATCCTCGAAAGAGAGTAACGTACCTAACAGAGGTTTTTAGCCTGTGACGCGGGCTTTTCTTTTACCGCTTTGGGGTGAGGAGTCGAGAAAAGTGAAGGGAGTAAAGGAAAGCCTGCAACTCACCTTTGAGGACCTGATCGGCCCGCAGACCCTCGAGGAACTAAAAAAGAGTGTGGCCGAGTGTCAGAAGTGTGGTCTTGCCGCCGGGCGAACGAACGTGGTTTTCGGGGAGGGAAACCCTTTCGCCCTCCTGATGCTCATAGGAGAAGGCCCAGGGGCAGACGAAGACCGTTTGGGGCGGCCTTTTGTCGGCGCGGCAGGGCAACTGCTCGATAGGATCTTGGCTGCTTGCGGCATCACCCGGGAAGAGGTGTACATCGCCAATATCGTCAAGTGCCGCCCGCCTGGCAACCGGGTGCCGTTGAAGGAGGAGGCGGAGGCTTGTCTGCCTTATTTGCGGCGGCAGATTGAGCTCATTCGGCCGCGGTTGATCGTGCTCCTCGGCTCAACTGCCCTTCACTATTTAATTGGCGGGGGAACAGGAATTACTAAAATGCGCGGACAGTGGCTGGGGCCGCTTTTCGGCGCTATGGTGATGCCTACCTACCACCCGGCGGCGCTGCTGCGTGACCCTTCGAAGAAGCGTCCGGTCTGGGAAGATTTTCAAAAAGTGTGGGACGCTTATTTTGCTTTTAAGAAAGGCGCCGGACTTTCTTGAATGGACTGGTGTGGAGCGGGTTAAGGGGCGGGGGGCGGCTTCCAGGCGGTAACGCCTTCCCGGCGGGCAACCTTTAAAAGGGCAATCAGCCGTCGCTCGAGGGTGCCGATATTGAAGATGATCCAGTCGATAAAGTCCGGTTCCGAAAAATCGAGTTGCCGGTAACCAAGCTTGAGCAGGGCAAGCGTTTCGTAGAATTCTATCAGGATGGGCGAAGGCCCTTCTTTTTGCGGTCTAACCAGGCAAGGCGCACCCTATCACTTCCTTAATTTTTGCGGTAACGCAAGCCTTCCCTTTCGCCTAAATCTCCTTGTGTCTATAACTTTTTAAGGCGCCGAAAACAGGTCAGTAAATTTTTATGTTGCGGGCGGTGCTTATAGCACTCGCGGCCGCAAAATCTTTCCATCTTAGCCCGGCGGAGAATTTGCGGCACCACCGGGTAAGCTAATCTTAGCCAGGGGTCTTTTCGCCACGGGGTGAGGGGGTATGTTTCGCAGGCGTCTTATAGGTACGCTGGCGATAGTGCTGTTAGTCCTGATTGTGGCCGGGGGATGCCCGCGGAAGGTACCGCGCAAACCTGTTTTGCCGTTAAAAATCGGGCTGTGCGTCGCCGATGCGACACGGGACGGGAATATGATCATCAGACAGGTGATCCAGGGAAAGGCGCGCGCCGAAAGGGTTAGGATCATCTTCGCCGACGCGCAAAACGATCCAGCACGACAGGAGCGAGAGCTCGAACGGCTGGTGAAAAAAGAGCGGGTAAAGGCGGCTGGTACCCGATGCGCCGTTAGATGCCTATATCGCTTCCGACCACGCGCGGGCGGGGGAACTTTTAGGGCGCTTTGTGGTTGAAAGCTTGCCGGGCGGCGGCGCCCCTGCTGGCGCGGGTGCTGGACCGTTACGGCAACGCGGTGGACGCCGTGGCGGCTGCCGACAGCCGCTTCGCGGTGGCCACCGTGGAAGTGCTCCGGGCACGGGGCTTGGTCGGGCGCGTAGTGACGGGCCGGAGTGGGGGCTGACCGCCGGGCAACAGACCTTATGAGCGCCGGGTAGCACGATGCCGAAGTGGACGTGCAGCCCGAGATGCTCGGGACGGCGACGCTGCGGGCGGCGGTGGACCTGGTGCGGCGCGGGGAGTGGGCGTACGAGACGCGCATCGCGACCGGGGATTTTAGCGTTCCGGCACAGATTGTCCCTGTTCGGCTCATTCGGCCGGCAAACCTTTACCTGCTTACGGAACGGTGGCGAAAGTACGGCGGCGGGGGCAGTTCAGGCAAGAGTTCACCGCGCGGCGGGCGTGGCAGGGCCGGTGGTGGGAAAGGAGCCGGCCAGGGCGGCAAAAAGGGCGCGGAAAGGAAAACCCGGCTGCGCGTCACCACGCAGGACGGCCGCACAGTGGAAATCGATGTCCCAGGTGAGGTGAAGAAGATCGAGACGGTGAAGTAAATCGCTCTTAGTTTTTTATCGGGGATTTAAAGCTACGTTTGCCGGTGCCGGCTTGAGGGTCCTCGGGAAGCCCTTGCCCTAGGGGAGCAAGTTTGGTATACTTTACTATAAATAATAAAAGAAGCGGCGCTGAATTCTCTTCGGAGAAGCGGGGGACCCATTTATTTTGGGGTGAATCCTGGTACTCGATCCGTGCTAACTTTCCGGGCCTTGTGCGGGCACTTTATTTTGCAGCGAAGGCGGATTGGTTAACGGAGAACTTTGAGTGTCGGGTAGGGTTAGCTTTCGACCCGAACCCGTCAGCTAACCTCGCAAGCGTGGAAAGCTGGCCTTGCTAGGAGGGAAGTAGGGTATTGCTTTTTACGCTCTGGAAGAGGATTCTGGAGCGTTTTAGTTTTATTTGCCAGGTGATGGGCAATGATAGTAAACCATGGAGCGGTGCCACAGTGGGCAGATTATTAATCATTTCCAATAGGTTACCGGTGACTGTGCTCCAGAAGAAGGGCGGCTATCGCTTTTTCCCCAGTATTGGCGGCCTAGCCACGGGGCTAAAGGCGCTTCAGCGGTCGTGGGAGAGCCTCTGGATCGGCTGGCCGGGGGAAACCCAGGGCGAAGAGGCGCGCGCGGAGCTGCGGGCGCGCCTGCTGACAGAATTTAACTGCCACCCGGTATTCCTTTCTTCCGCCGATGTAGAAGCGTATTACGGGGGTTTCAGTAACCGCACGATATGGCCGCTTTTTCATTACTTTCCCGCTTACACTACTTACGATGAGGGGTACTGGCAGGCCTACGCACGAGTGAACCGGGTTTTCTGCCGGGAGATACTCCGGGTAGCAAGGCCCGACGATACCATCTGGGTGCACGATTACCATCTGATGCTTCTTCCGAAGCTGCTTCGGGAGAAGCTCCCGGACGCGGCGATCGGTTTTTTTCTGCACATCCCTTTCCCGTCATTTGAACTCTTCCGCCTTCTCCCGTGGCGGCGGGATATTTTAGAAGGCTTGCTGGGTGCTGACCTGGTGGGCTTCCATACCTACGATTACGCCCGGCACTTCTTAAGCAGCGTCCTGCACATCTTGGGCTACGACCATAAATTAGGGGAAATCATCACCCGGGAACACGCAGTGAAAGTTGATTCCTTTCCTATGGGGATAGATTACGAACGATTCTCCGGAGCCACAGCATTGCCTGCCGTGCGAAGAAAGATAAAGCTGTTGCGGCAGCAATTGGGGGATACAAAGGTGGTTCTTTCTATTGACCGGTTAGACTACACCAAGGGCATCCCCCAGCGGCTGGAAGCTTTTGCTTTTTTTCTGCAAAAGTATCCGGAGTGGCGCGGCAGGGTAACCCTGCTTTTAGTGACCGCGCCTTCGCGGGTAAGCCTTGACCAGTACCGCCTGTTGAGAAAGCAGGTAGACGAGCTTGTCGGGCGGGTCAACGGGGAGTACGGGAGCGTCGGCTGGACGCCCATCCGCTACCTTAACCGCACCTTAACCTTCCATCCACTGGTGGCAATGTATGCGGTGGCCGACGTGGCGCTGGTCACGCCCCTACGGGACGGGATGAACCTAATCGCGAAAGAATATATCGCTACCCGCCGGGACGGGAAAGGTGTGCTGATCATCAGCGAGATGGCCGGGGCGGCGAGTGAGTTGGGCGAGGCGCTGGTGATAAACCCCAATAACAAGGCAGAAGTCGCGGAAGCGCTGAATTTGGCGCTGCAGATGCCGGAAGAAGAGCAGGTGGCCCGCAACAGAGTGATGCAGGAGCGGTTAAAACGGTGGAATGTGGTCTGCTGGGCGGAGAAATTTATTGAAAAATTGGCGGAGGTAAAGGAACGCCAGGAAGCGTTTTTGGTGAAGCGCCTGCGGCAGGTAAACAAAGAGCGCCTAGTGCGGGACTATGCGGCGGCTAAGCGCCGGCTGTTGCTGCTCGATTACGATGGGACGCTCACCAATTTTTTCGGCCGGCCGGAGGAGGCCAAGCCGGACAAAGAACTTCTGGTCCTGCTTGCGCGGGTAGCCGCTGTTTCCGGGAACGAAGTCGTTCTTATAAGCGGCCGGGACAAGGAGACTTTGGAGGACTGGTTTGGGGACTTAGGGATCGGCCTGATCGCCGAGCACGGCGCGTGGATCAGGGAGCAGGAGAAGGAGTGGGAGATGAGCGAACCGCTGACCAACGAGTGGAAAGAGGCGATCCGGCCAGTACTCGAGTTGTACGTTGACCGGACCCCCGGCGCCTTTGTCGAAGAAAAGGAGTTTGCGCTCGTCTTTCACTACCGCAAGGCCGAACCGGAATTGGGCACGCTGCGGGCGCGGGAACTGGTAAACCACCTGCTCAACCTTACCGCCAACCTGCACCTCCAAGTGTTAGAAGGAAACAAGGTGGTCGAGGTAAAAAACGCGGGAATTAATAAAGGCAGAGCGGCGCTGCGCTGGATTGGCCGCGCGGCGTGGGATTTCATCCTTGCTGCGGGGGACGACCGTACTGATGAGGACCTCTTCGCCGCTCTTCCGGAGGCGGCCTACTCGGTAAAGGTGGGGCTGGGCCCCTCGCGGGCCAAGTTTAACCTTCCTTCGCCCAAGGAGGTGCTATCGTTGTTAAAGGAGCTGGAAAGCGAGGCGAAACGCTAGCCCAGATACTTAGCTGGTTCAAGCGGTTGTTTGGATATCGAGATGGGGAAATAGTTAGTGCGGTACCCCTTCGAAGGGGGTTTTATTTTCTGTGGTATAATCTATTCGTGGAAGAACACGGGTGTGAGCGTGATAGGTTGAGCACTTTTAAACTGCATTCGCCCTTTGCGCCGGCGGGGGACCAGCCACAGGCGATTGAAAAGCTCGTGGCGGGGCTGGAAAAAGGTTACCGGATGCAGACGCTTTTGGGTGTGACCGGCTCCGGGAAGACCTTTACGATGGCGAATGTGATCGCGCGGGTGGGGCGGCCGACCCTAGTGCTGGCGCCGAACAAGACGTTGGCGGCGCAGCTCTGCAGCGAGTTCAAAGAGTTTTTTCCGGAAAACGCGGTAGAGTACTTCGTCAGCTACTACGACTACTACCAGCCGGAAGCCTACCTGCCGCAAGCCGATCTCTACATTGAAAAGGATTCGCTCATCAACGACGAGATCGACAAGCTCAGGCACGCGGCCACGGCGGCGGTATTAGAGCGGCGCGACGTGATCATCGTAGCGAGTGTCTCCTGCATCTACAGCCTTGGCAACCCGGTTGATTACGCGGCGCAAGTAGTCTCTTTGCGGCGCGGGGAAAGCTACGACCGGGACGCGGTGCTGCGGAAGTTAGTCCAGATTCGCTACGAGCGCAACGACATTAATTTTACGCGCGGAAAGTTCCGGGTGCGGGGCGACGTGATAGATGTCTTCCCAGCGGCAGAGTCGGAACGGGCGGTGCGGGTGGAGTTTTTCGGCGATGAGGTGGAGCGGATCTTAGAGTTCGACCCGCTCACGGGGGATGTGCTCGGCGAGCGCTACCACGTCTCTTTCTTCCCGGCGACCCACTACGTTACGGCAGCGGACCGCTGGGAGGCGATCCTGGCAGCGATTGAGGAAGAGCTGGCGGCGCGGGTGGCCTGGTTCGAGGCGCGGGGCAAGCTCCTGGAGGCGCAGCGCCTTACCCAACGGACGCGCTTCGACCTGGAGATGCTGCGGGAGGTCGGCTACTGCAAGGGAATCGAAAACTACTCGCGCTACCTGACCGGCCGGGCGCCCGGCGAGCCGCCCTACACGCTTTTGGACTATTTTCCGCGGGATTTTTTGATTTTTATTGACGAATCGCACGTGGCGGTCCCGCAGCTCCACGGGATGTACGAGGGGGACCGCGCGCGAAAGGAAGCGCTGGTAGAGCACGGTTTCCGGTTACCTTCGGCTTTTGACAACCGGCCGCTCAAGTTCGACGAGTTTATCGCCCGGGTGAACCAGGTAATCTTCGTTTCGGCAACGCCTGGGGATTACGAGTTGCAGCACAGCGCGCAGGTGGTGGAGCAGATCGTGCGGCCGACAGGGTTGGTAGACCCGCCGCTTGAGGTGCGGCCGACGCAGGGGCAGATAGATGACCTTTTAGGGGAAATCCGTACCCGTGCGGCGCGGGGCGAGCGAGTGTTGGTGACGACGCTGACGAAGCGGATGGCGGAGGATTTGGCCGACTACCTGCGCGAAGCCGGCATTAAGGTACGCTACCTCCACTCGGATATTGATACCTTAGAGCGGATGGCGATCATCCGGGACCTGCGGCTGGGTGCTTTCGATGTCCTGGTGGGGATTAACCTGTTGCGCGAAGGGCTCGACCTCCCGGAGGTGAGCTTAGTCGCCATCCTGGACGCCGACAAGGAAGGATACCTGCGTTCGGAGCGGTCGCTGATCCAGACTGCCGGACGGGCGGCCCGGAACGTCAACGGCCTGGTGGTCCTTTACGCCGATACGGTGACCGGCTCGATGCAGCGGGCGATCACGGAAACGGAGCGGCGGCGGCAGGTGCAACTCGCTTATAACCGCGCGCACGGCATTACCCCGCGGACGGTGCAGAAGCCGGTGCGGGACGTGATCGAGGCGACAAAGGTCGCTGAGGAAAAGGGCGTTTATACGCTGCGGCCGCGGGAGATGACGGTGGCCCAGCTACGGCAGCTGGCGAAGGCCTACGAGAAGCAGATGCGCGAGGCGGCGAAACAGTTAGAGTTCGAATTGGCGGCGCAGTTACGCGACGTGCTGTTGGAGTTGCGGGCGGAATTAGCGGCGCGGGAAAGCACCGGCGAAAAAAGGATGAAGGGCGAGGGTGGAAGGATGAAGGTGGTAGAGCGGTGAAAGCGATGCAGGACGCCATTATTGTCAGGGGAGCGCGGGTGCACAATCTCAAGAACATCACGGTGAGCATCCCCCGAAATAAGCTTACGGTGATCACGGGGCTTTCGGGATCGGGGAAGTCTTCGCTCGCTTTCGATACCATCTACGCAGAAGGGCAGCGGCGCTACGTGGAGTCGCTGTCCGCTTACGCGCGCCAGTTCCTCGGCCAAATGGACAAACCGGACGTGGACGGCATCGAGGGGCTTTCCCCGGCCATCTCCATCGACCAGAAATCGACCAGCCACAACCCGCGTTCGACCGTGGGCACGGTGACGGAGATTTACGACTACCTGCGGCTCCTCTTTGCGCGGATCGGCCAGCCCCACTGCCCCCAGTGTGGCCTGCCGATCAGGCAGCAGGCGGTTTCCCAGATGGTGGACCGGCTACTTGCCTTGCCGGAGGGGACCCGGGTCTACATTTTGGCGCCTGTTATCCGGGGCAAGAAAGGCGAGCACGCCCGCGTTTTAGAGGAGGCGCACCGGCAAGGTTTCGTGCGGGCGCGGGTGGACGGGACGATCTACGAGCTGGGCGAAGGGGAAATCCACCTGGACAAAAACAAAAAGCATAACATTGAAATCGTGGTGGACCGTGTGGTAATTAAGCCGGATATCGCTTCCCGGCTGGCCGACTCTTTGGAAACGGCGCTCGAGCTTGCCGACGGGCTGGCGGTTGCGGCGGTCGTGGATGGTGAGGAAATCCTTTTCAGCAGCAAGTTTGCCTGTCCGGATTGTGGGATCAGCCTGCCCGAACTTTCGCCGCGCCTCTTTTCGTTTAACAGCCCTTACGGCGCTTGCCCGGCCTGCACGGGACTGGGCGCGCTTCTCGAGGTTGACCCGGAACTGGTGGTCGAGCCGGGGAAAACTTTGGAGGAA
This sequence comes from Thermodesulfitimonas sp., assembly GCF_052743955.1. NCBI lineage: Bacteria > Bacillati > Bacillota > Clostridia > Thermoanaerobacterales > Thermoanaerobacteraceae > Thermodesulfitimonas > Thermodesulfitimonas sp. The sequence goes on along the minus strand of NZ_JBRAIN010000004.1, from coordinate 14,418 downwards.
GGGGCTGTTGCGGGTTGGTCCTATTACAGCAGCCAGTTTTATCTTCTGGAAGGGCTTGCCCGCCACTACGGTTTTCCGCTCGACATCCCCTACGAACGCCTTGCTCCCGAACACCAAGCGGTTATCCTTTACGGCACAGGCGGGGAACGCGTGCGTTTTGTTTACCGCGATTTGGCGGGGCGGCGCCGGGAGTACGCGGCGCCCTTTGACGGCGTCATTGGCTACCTCACCAAGCGCTACCAGGAAACCACTTCCGATTACGTGAAGGCGGAGATCGAGCGGATGATGCGGCCGCGCCTCTGCAAAGCTTGCGGCGGTACCAGGCTCAGGCCCGAGGCCCTGGCGGTAAAAGTGGGCGGAAAGGCGATCCACGCGGTGACGGCGCTTTCGGTCAGCGAGGCGCTGACCTTTTTTGAGGAGTTACAGCTCGGGCCCCGGGAGGAGGCGATCGCCCGGCAGGTTTTGAAGGAGATCAAGGCGCGGCTTGGTTTCCTGGTCAATGTGGGGCTCGACTACCTCACCCTAGACCGGGCGGCTAATACCCTTTCTGGAGGAGAAGCGCAGCGGATTCGCCTGGCCACGCAGATCGGCTCCGGGCTGATGGGAGTGATTTACATCCTCGACGAGCCGAGCATCGGGCTCCACCCCCGGGACCAGTCGCGGTTGCTCGCCATGCTGAAGCGCCTGCGCGATTTGGGTAACACGGTAATCGTTGTGGAACACGATACGGAGACCATTCTGAATGCCGACTACGTGATTGACATCGGGCCTGGCGCGGGCGCGCACGGAGGGACAGTTGTGGCGGCAGGCCCGCCCACGGAAATTATGCGCCACCCGGCTTCGCTCACCGGGCAGTATTTAAGCGGGCGCAAGGCGATTCCGGTGCGGTCCCGCCGGCGGCCGACCGGGCGGTGGCTGAAGGTAATTGGGGCGGCAGCGCACAACCTGAAGGAGATTGACGTGGCCTTTCCAGTTGGTCTTTTTGTTTGCGTTACCGGTGTTTCGGGTTCAGGGAAGAGCACGCTGGTAAACGATATTCTCTACCGGGCGTTGGCCCGTGAGTTGCACGGGGCGCGGGAGTTGCCGGGTGCCTACCGGCGCCTTGAGGGGCTGGAACACGTCGATAAGGTAATCAACGTGGACCAGTCGCCAATCGGCCGGACGCCGCGTTCGAATCCGGCTACCTACACGGGGGTCTTAACCGACATCCGCGAGCTTTTCGCGTTGCTGCCGGAGGCACGGGTGCGGGGTTACAAACCCGGGCGGTTCAGCTTCAATGTTCCGGGCGGCCGGTGTGAAGCCTGCCGGGGCGACGGGATTGTAAAAATCGAGATGCACTTTTTACCGGATGTTTATATTCCGTGCGAAGTATGTAAAGGGCAGCGCTATAACCGGGAGACCCTCGCGGTGAAATTCCGCGGCAAGAGCATCGCTGAGGTGCTCGACATGACAGTGGACGAGGCCCTTGAATTTTTCGCCGCTTTCCCCAAAATCTACCGGCGGCTCAAGACCTTGCAGGACGTGGGCTTGGGTTACATCAAACTTGGCCAGCCGGCGACCACCCTTTCCGGGGGTGAGGCGCAGCGGATGAAATTAGCTGCGGAACTCTCCCGGCGCGCAACCGGGCGGACGGTTTACATCCTTGATGAACCGACGACGGGACTCCACTTTGCCGATATTGCGAAGCTGCTCGATGTGCTCCACCGCCTGGTGGATGCAGGGAATACGGTGATCGTGATCGAACATAATTTGGACGTGATTAAAACTGCGGACTACATCATTGATTTGGGACCAGAAGGCGGGGCGCGCGGCGGCCGGGTGGTGGCTGCCGGGACGCCGGAGGAAGTAGCGGCGGTACCGGAGTCTTATACCGGGCGGTATTTAGCCCGCGTCTTGGGCGGGAAAGTGGCTGAGTTGGCTGCGGGAAATGTAGTATGAAGGAGCGCGTGCGTGGGGATGGAAGAACTGATAGAAAAGGTTAACAAGCTTCCCGAAGAGCCGGGCGTCTACCTTTTTAAAGACGATGCAGGGCAGGTCCTCTATGTAGGGAAGGCAGTCTCGCTCAGGCACCGGGTGCGGTCTTATTTTCAGGGGAACCAGTCACCCAAAGTTTTAGCGCTAATAGAAAAGGCGCGTGACCTCGCGTACATTGTTACCGCTAACGAGGTGGAGGCGCTCGTTCTCGAGGCTAACCTTATTAAGCAGCACCGGCCCCGCTACAATGTGGTGCTGAAAGATGATAAGACTTATCCTTACATCAAGGTCATAGTAGCGGAGGAGTTCCCCCGGGTGCTCTTCGCCCGACGGCGGAGCAAGGACGGGGCGCGCTACTTCGGACCGTACACCCGGTCGGGGGCAGTTTACGAGACTTTGCGCTTTCTCCGGACGCTCTTTCCTTTCCGCTCCTGCAAAGGAGCCGTTCCAGCACGAAGCCGGCCCTGCCTCAACTATCATATCCGGCGCTGCCCGGGCCCTTGCACGGGTTCTGCCGACCCGGAGAAGTACCGGCAGGGGATCGAGGCGCTCTGCCTTTTCCTCGAGGGGCGTTACAGTGCGGTGAAGCGCCATCTCGAGGAGGAGATGCGGGCGGCAGCGGAACGGCTTGAGTTTGAACGGGCGGCGGTGCTCCGGGACCGGCTCCGGGCGCTCGAGGTTATCCTTGCCCGACAGCGGGTGGTTTCTGCGAAGGGCGAAGACCTCGACGTGGTGGCCCTGGCGCGGGGAAGTGAGCAGGCGGTTGCGGCGGTACTCCAAGTCCGGGAAGGGCGTCTCATTGCCCAAGAGCAATTCGAGCTTAGTGGAGCCGCTGGGCAGAGCGACGCAGCAGTGCTATCCGGGTTTTTGAAGCAGTATTACAGCGGGATTTCGGCTTCTTTCCCGCGTGAGGTAATCCTGCCCGCCGATTTGGGTGAGGAAGCGCCGGCGATTTGTGCTTACCTTGCAGAACGGGTAGGGAAGAAAGTGCGGCTCACTGTGCCCCAGCGGGGAAGGAAGAAAGAACTGTTGGCCCTGGCGAGGAAAAACGCGGCGGTGGCGCTCGCCGAAGTAGAGGTAGAGGTGGCGGCGGGCGAAGAGACGCTCCACGAATTGGCGGCGGCACTGGCGCTCGCGAAGCTGCCGCAGCGGATTGAGGGTTACGATGCCTCTTCGCTTCAGGGCGCGGCACCGGTGGCGGTGATGGTGGTCTTCAAAGAGGGCCGACCCTTCAAGAGCGGCTACCGCCGGTTTGCGGTGGCGCCGGTCGGGAAACCCGACGATTACGGGGCGTTGCGGGAGGCCCTGCGGCGGCGCTTTGCCAGGGCGCGGGAGGAAGAAGAGGCGATCGCCTCCGGCCAGTTGGCGCCCCGGGGGGCGAAGTTCTGGCCGCTTCCCGACCTTGTTCTGGTTGACGGCGGTCCGGCGCAGGCAGCGGTGGCGCGCGCAGTTTTGGCAGAATTCGGCTACGACCATATTCCCGTCTTCGGATTGGCTAAAGAGAATGAGTGGCTTTACCGGCCAGGTGAGAGCACGCCAATAATCCTGCCGCGTGAAAGCGCTGCGCTGCGGCTGCTGCAACGGGTTCGGGATGAAGCCCACCGGTTCGCCGTTACCTTTCACCGCAAGCGCCGGGCCACTGGTTTGCGGTCGGTGCTGGAGGAGATCGAAGGGATCGGGCCAGCCCGGCGGCGGGCGCTTTTAAAGAGTTTCCCGTCGCTTGAGGCGCTCAGGGCTGCTGGTTTGGAGGAACTCAGCCAGGTACCGGGAATGAACCGGAAGGCCGCCCGCGCCGTTTACGAGTACCTTCAGCGATACTGCGGGGGAGAGAATTGAGCGGGATTAAACTGGTTGCTGTGGATCTGGACGATACCTTACTTGACTCGCGGCTCACGGTCTCACCCCGGGTAAAACGGACTGTCGCGCAGGCTACGGCGCGGGGCACGGCGGTGGTAATTGCGACCGGACGGATGTTCCGTGCTGCCGTTCCGTATGCTGGGGAGCTTGGGCTTAAGACTCCGCTCATCACCTACCAGGGGGCGCTCGTAAAGGAGCCCCACACGGGGCGGGAGTTTTTCCACCGGCCCGTGCCGCTCGAGTTGGCGCGCGACGTGGTCGCTTACCTTTTGCCCACCGGTTTTCACCTCCAAGTTTACGTTGACGATACTCTCTACATGGCCGAACTCACGCCCGACGGCGAACGCTACGCCCGCCTCTCGCGCGTTGAGCCGCGGGTGGTGGGGGATCTGCTCGCCTTTCTTTGGGAACCACCGACCAAAGTATTGATGGTGGCACCGGAGCCGGAAATTGACCGGCTGCTGCCGGAACTGCGCGCCCGTTACGGCGGGGCGCTGCACATCGGGAAGTCTAAACCTTACTTCCTCGAGTTTTCCCACCCGGAGGCGACGAAGGGTAAGGCGCTGGCGCGTGTGGCCCAGGAGCTCGGTGTCGCCCGCGAGGCGGTAATGGCTATTGGTGATAGTTATAACGACCTTTCGATGCTCGAATTTGCGGGGGTAGGGGTAGTAGTAGGAAACGCCCGGCCAGAGATCAAAGCCTGTGCGACCTACGTGACTGCGACCAACGACGCAGACGGCGTGGCGCTTGCCATTGAGCGTTGGGTTTTGGGGGAGGAGCACGCAGAGCTTAAGGAGGGGCGAGGATGACCGAATATATCGTGGGGGTGGATCTCGGTGGGACCAAGATCCGGACGGCCCTCGCCACGCTCGACGGGGAAGTGCGGGCGGAGGTCGAGGTTCCCACCGGCGCCACGGCAGGGTATACCCGGGTGATAGAGCAGATCGCGGGTACAATAGAGGAAGTGAGGCAGCAAGCTGGTTTTTCTGGTAAGCCCTTGCGGGTGGGTTTGGGCGCGCCGGGGCCGCTCGACCCCCAAAAAGGAAAAGGGATTGTCCACGTAGCGCCTAACCTCGGCTGGCGAAACGTGCCCCTGGCTGCTGATCTCGCGGCGCTTGTTGGCGCGCCGGTTTTGCTCGAAAATGACGCTAATTTGGCGGCGGTCGGCGAGTTCGCTTACGGGGCGGGGAAGGGCGTTCAAGATATGGTCTATATCACCGTGAGCACCGGTATCGGCGGCGGGTTAATCCTCGGCGGGCGTCTCTACCGGGGCGCGGGCTACGGTGCGGGGGAGATTGGGCACATCACGCTTTTGCCCGACGGCCCGCTTTGCTCCTGCGGTAACCGCGGGTGTCTCGAGGCGCTCGCTTCTGGAACGGCGGTGGCGCGGCAGGCCCGGGAACTGATCGGTAGGGGAGGGGGACGCGGCATCCTGACGCTTGCGGGTGGCGTGCCAGAGACGGTGACGGCGAAAATGGTAGCCGAGGCGGCGTGCCAGGGCGATGGTGAGGCTAAAGCACTCTTCGCTGAAGCGGCGCGGTGGCTCGGAATCGGGATAGCAGCAGTGGTTAACCTGTTAAACCCGGCGGTTGTGGTTTTGGGCGGCGGGATGATGAAAAGCGCGGCCCTTTTCTGGGGAAAACTTGAGGAAGAGGTGACGGCGCGGACTCTTCCCGGGACCCGCGAAGTGTTGCGGCTTAAAGTTGCCGAACTCGGCGGCCGTTCAGGGGTACTCGGTGCTGTGGCTTACGCTTTGCGGCCAGAGTAACGGAGGGGAAACGGGTGCACTTCGGGTTGGAAGTGTGGCGCACGTTCGAACGGGGCTGCGAGCGGGAGTGGTTCGTGACCAACGGGCTTGGTGGCTTCGCCGCGGGGACGCTCATCGGGGCTAATACGCGGCGCTACCACGGGTTGCTGATCGCGGCGCTCAACCCCCCGGTCCGCCGCTTTTTATTGCTGGCTAAGCTCGACGAACGGATTGAAGCGGGGGGCGTTTTCTACAACCTGGCGACTAACTACACTGCCGGCGGGGTGACGGAAAGCGGCTTTGTCCACCTCGTCCAGGTGCGGCTTTGCCCGTTCCCCGAGTTCTTTTACTGCTGCGGCCACATCCGGTTGCGAAAGCTTATCTTTATGCCTCACGGTCAGAACGCCACGGTAATCCTCTACCGGGTGACTAACGGTGGCCCCCCGGCCCGCCTCTGGCTTTTACCCCTGGTAAATTACCGCGATTACCACGGGAACAGCTACAAGGGCCAGATAAGCTTTCACCAGGAGCCCGTTGCGGGCGGGGTAAGGATTAGCGGTCCGGACGGCTTACCGCCGCTTTTGCTCCGGATTAGCGATGGTGAGTTTTTTGCTGCGCCTGACTGGTTCTACGGGATGCGTTACCCAGAAGAAGAGGCGCGGGGCCTCAACCCTTGGGAGGACCACTATCAGCCCGGACGCTTTATGGTTGAGCTTCCTGCGGCGAGCGAAAAGGTTTTCGCCGTGGTTGCCGCAGCGGGGCCGGGGCCCAGGCCGGAGGAGGCGGAAGCACTGCTCGCGGCGGCGCGGGAGCGGCTGGCGGAACTGGAGGAAGCGGTGGGCTTTGCCGACTCCTTTGCCCGCGCTCTGGTGCGGGCGGCGGACGCCTTTTTGGTGCGAAGGGCGACTACCAGAACGGCCACCATCATTGCCGGTTACCCCTGGTTTACCGACTGGGGCCGGGACACGATGATCGCGCTGCCGGGCATAACCCTTGTTACCGGGCGGTTTCAGGAGGCCCGGGAGATCCTGGAGCTTTTCGGTTCCTACCTGCGGGATGGTCTGTTGCCTAACTACTTTCCCGACGATGGGGGAGAGCCGCTTTATAATACCGTTGATGCGGCGCTCTGGTATTGCCAAGCGGTTTACAAGTATTTTCAATACACCCGGGACGAAGATTTCGTCGTTAAAGTAGCGTTGCCCGTAATGCGGGAAATTGTTGCCCGTTATGCTGGGGGGACCCGTTACGGGATTGTCATGGACGCTGACGGGTTGCTCAGGGCAGGTAACCCGGATATTCAGGTTACCTGGATGGATGCAAAAGTGGGGGACTGGGTGGTGACGCCCCGGCACGGGAAGGCGGTGGAGATAAACGCGCTCTGGTACAACGCCGCCTGCATCTTGGAAAAGTTCCATGCCCGCTTTAAACTGCCCGACCTGCTTCCCGGACTGGCAGCCAAGATTCAAAAAGGGTTCCGCGCTTTCTGGCACCCGGAGGGGTACCTTTACGATGTTCTCCGGGAGGAGGAAAAAGAGGCGAAGATCCGGCCGAACCAGATTTTTGCCGTCAGTCTCCCTTTCTCACCGCTGAGCCAGGATGAGGCCGAAGCGGTGGTACGGCGGGTCGAAGCGGCGCTTTACACGCCTTACGGGCTACGGTCGTTATCCCCGCGCGACCCGGATTATAAGGGCCATTATGTTGGTGACCAGCGGCAGCGGGACGCCGCCTACCACCAGGGAACCGTTTGGAGCTGGCTTATCGGTCCCTTTGTCACCGCCTACCGCAAAGTTCACTGCTATTCGCCTGATAGCCAGGAACGGGCGCGGGCGTATCTGCTCCCTTTCCAAGACCACCTGGCCGACCACGGAATCGGGAGTATTTCGGAAATTTTTGACGGCAACTGGCCTCACCGGCCCCGCGGTTGCTTCGCTCAGGCTTGGAGTGTAGCAGAAGTACTGCGGGCCTACGCGGAGGAAGTGTTAGAAAAAAGGGTAGGGAGGGGATAGTTTGGTAGACCTAAACGATGTGGCGGCGCTCCGGGCGCTTGACAGCACCGGATTCTTTGGGGCGCTGGCCGGGCTAAGCGCGCAGTGCCGCCAGGCCTACGCGCTTGGGCGCGAAGCACGCGTGCCAGCGAGGGATGACCTGGCTACGGTGGTAGTCACGGGGCTCGGCGGCTCCGCTATCGGTGGCGACTTTTTGCGGGTTTACTGCCAAGAGCGCTTGCGCGTGCCCGTGACGGTGAACCGGGACTACACGCTGCCAGCTTTTGTCGGGAAGAGGACGCTCGTTTTCGCCGTGAGCTACTCCGGCAACACGGAGGAAACGCTGAGCGCCTACCAGCAGGCCCAGGAAAAGGGGGCAACGATTGTGGCGCTCACCTCCGGCGGAAAGCTTGCAGCGGTGGCGGCAGTGGACGGTGTGCCCGTGATTCGGGTGCCTGCGGGCTTAGCACCCCGCGCGGCGACGGGCTACCTCTTCATCCCGATGCTAGCTGTGCTAGAGGGCCTGGGGATGCTTGACGGCATAGAGGCCGAAGTTGAGGAGCTGGCGCGGGAACTGGCGCACTACGCTAGAGCTTATGGACTCGAGTCGCCGGTGGCGCAGAATCCTGCGAAGCAGCTGGCCCTCAACTTCAAGGGACGCCTCCCCATAATCTGGGGGGCGAGTGGGACCACGGAAGTCGTAGCCCAACGGTGGAAGGGGCAGATTAACGAGAATGCCAAGGCCCCTGCTTACTGGAATGTATTTCCAGAGCTCAACCACAACGAGATCGTTGGCTTCGAGGAGCCAGCGGCACTGCTTAAACAACTGTGGGTGGTAATCCTCCGGGACAAAGGCGATCACGTCCGGGTGAGCTACCGGATGGAAATTACCCGGCGGGTGATCGAGGGGAAGGTTGCGGGAGTGACCGAGGTCACCTCTACCAGTGAAGGAATGCTGGCCCGTTTTTATTCTTTAATTTATTTAGGGGACTGGACGAGCGTTTACCTGGCGGCGCTTTATGGCATTGACCCCGGTCCGGTAAAGGTTATAGACTACTTAAAAGGAGAGTTGGCCAAACGGTAATTTGAGCGTGTCAACCGCGCTAAACTTTGGCAATGAACGTTGAACTTATAGGAAAGAAGGTCTTCTTATGGCGCTTCCCAGGTTGGTAATCCTGACGGGCCTCTCGGGTGCTGGAAAAACCCAAGCGCTCCGGTGCCTGGAGGACCACCTCGGTTTTTTCTGCGTGGACAACCTCCCGCCGTCGCTCATACCTAAGTTCGCCGACCTCTGCGCGCGCGCAGCGGCACCGATCCAGCGCTTGGCACTGGTGGTGGATATTCGGGGCGGGGAGCTCTTTAAGGACGTTTTTGAGGTACTGGCGGAGCTCGACCGGGAAGCGATCTCTTACGAGATTATTTTCCTCGAGGCGTCTGACGAGGCGCTAGTACGGCGGTTTAAAGAGTCGCGGCGGCCGCACCCACTGGGCGGCGAACTGTTGGAAGCAATCCGGAAGGAGCGGGCTTGCCTCGAAGAGTTACGGGGGCGGGCCCACAAGGTAATCGACACCACCAACCTAACACCGCACCAGCTAAAAGAGCAGCTAATCTCCCTCTTCGGTAACGGTGAGTCTTTCCGGCGCTTCCGGATTACTTTACTTTCTTTCGGGTATAAGTACGGCATCCCCCTTGACGCCGACCTGGTCATCGATGTCCGCTTTCTCCCGAACCCGCATTACATCGCCCGGTTGCGGCCGCTGACCGGGGAAGACCAAGAGGTTAAGGACTACGTTCTCTCTTTCCCTGTTACCGCGGAGTTTTTAGCTAAGTTTACGAGCCTCATTGAGTTTCTTATCCCGCTCTATATGAACGAAGGGAAGAGCATGTTAACCATAGCGGTGGGTTGCACAGGGGGACGACACCGGTCGGTGGCTATCGCCAACCGCCTGACAGAGCTCCTTTCAGCGAAGGATTACCAGGCCACAGTGCGTCACCGGGACATGCAGCGGGATAGCTGATGAGTTAGTTGAAAAGATTTAAAGGCTACTGGGTAGGTTTAAATCAGAGACGCCGAAAGAGGAGAAAATAAAAAATGGCTACCGCATCGTTATCCAGAGGAATAAGCGATGAGTTTAATCCGTAAAGTAACAATCGTAGTTCTTGACGGCACTGGCATCGGCGCCCTGCCCGACGCGGGACGGTATGGAGACGAAGGGAGTAATACGCTCGGTAATCTGGCAGAAGCGGTTGGCGGGCTTAAAGTGCCGCACCTCCAGCAACTCGGTCTCGGTAACATCGGCCTGATAAAAGGCGTGCCGCCGGTAGCAAAGCCCGTGGCGGCCTGGGGCAAAATGGCCGAGCGGTCGCCGGGCAAGGATACCACCACCGGTCACTGGGAGATCGCCGGCGTGATTTTGGACCGCCCGTTTCCCGTTTACCCCAACGGTTTTCCGCCAGAAATCATCGCGGCTTTTGAAGAGCGTATCGGCCGCCGCGTTTTGGGAAACAAGCCCGCCTCAGGCACAGCCATCATCGAGGAACTGGGCGCCGAACATATGCGCACCGGCTACCCGATAGTCTATACCTCGGCCGATAGCGTCTTCCAGATCGCCGCCCACGAAGAAGTTATCCCCGTGGCGGAGCTCTACCGGATGTGCGAAATTGCCCGCTCCATCCTTATTGGCGAGCACGCTGTAGCCCGGGTAATCGCCCGTCCCTTTGTGGGCCAACCCGGTAATTTCCGGCGCACCGAACGCCGCCACGATTTTTCGCTCCCGCCGCCACGGCCGACCCTCCTTGAGGCCCTCACCGCGCGCGGTTATGCCGTTGTAGGTATCGGAAAGGTTTACGACATCTTCGCGGGCAAGGGAATAACGCAGAGCATCCCGGTGAAGAACAACGCGGAGAACATCCGGCACACCATCGAGGCGGTGCGGGAGATGGGTCCAGGAATCGTTTTTACCAACCTGGTCGATTTCGACACCCTTTACGGTCACCGTAATGACCCCGTGGGCTTCGCCCGGGCTCTCGAAGAGTTTGACGCGGCCCTGCCGGAGCTGATGGCCGCGGTGGCTCCCGACGGTGCCCTTTTTATCACCGCTGACCACGGCTGTGACCCGACTACGCCCAGTACCGACCACTCACGGGAATACGTGCCACTTTTGGTATGGGGGCTGCGACTGCGCCAAGGGAGTGCCCTTGGGGTGCGGGCTACCTTTGCCGACGTGGCGGCGACCATCGCGGCATTTTTCGGCTTCACCTGGGATGTAGGCGAGAGCTTCGCTGACCTGCTTGTACTCCTTTCTTAGATATTTTTTGCCCCTGCTTCTGGACCAGAGTTTGCGGTTAGAGAAGATTCAGTCTCCTCTAAGTAAAGATACTTGGAATCTTCATCATAACCAAAAAGCTCTGCGTAGCGTCCCCAATCGATTAGAATCTCCAGCTGAAGCCGCGCTTCTTCCGGACTAAAGTGCTGCTCCAGCACACTCAAGAAAAACTCCTGCGGCATGCGCCGGTTAGCCTTAGAAGAAAGCACGGAAACTATCCAGCGGATGCGCCGGACGTTTTGCATAATCTGCTCCCGAAAAATCTCCTTGCGCGCGAGTAAGGGGGCACTGGCAAAGCGCGCGCCTGGAGAGGTAAGTTCGATATCTCCTTCGTGGACACTTACAAGACCAGTAATTTCCGCTGCTTCGATGATAGGCAAAAGGTCTTCCAGGTCCATGCCAAACTTTTCTCCTATGGTATAAAGGTCTGCTTTTTCCCCTGCCTCCAGTAGGTATTCTACCAAGCCCGTTACGGCCCCTACCCGTGCTGTTGGTAGCCGTCGTGGCGGAAGAGGAGCGGCAGGGATAGGAGGTACCTTATGTCGGGTAAGAATGGTGTAAATTTCGTCCACTAAGGCAGTAAATCGAGGGTTTTTGCGGTCACGCCGGTAAGGTAGAGTTACCGCAACCTCAGCTATAACCCGTCCCGGATCTCGGGAAAGAACCAGAATACGGTCACAGAGAAAGACGGCCTCTTCGATATTATGAGTTACTAAAACGATAGCCTTGGTCGGGATATCTTTTTCTATCCAGAGTTTCAAAAGGTCGCGCCGCAGGTTTTCTGCGGTAAGCACGTCCAAAGCCGAGAAAGGTTCATCCATTAAGAGGACGTCTGGTTCCGCGATCAAAGCTCGGGCTATCCCTACGCGCTGGCGCATACCACCAGAAAGTTCTTTAGGATAAGCGTTCTCAAAACCATCGAGCCCTACCATATCGATAACCCGGAGGGCTTTTTCTCGACAGACCTCCCAGGAATAACCCCGGGCCATAAGAGGTAGATTTACATTTTGTAAGACGGTAAGCCAGGGGTAAAGAGCAAAACTTTGGAAAACCATGGCTACCCCTGGATTTACACCGTTTAGAGGACGCCCCTTATACAGGACTCTCCCTGATGAAGGTTTTACGAGCCCAGCCATGATACGGAGAAGGGTAGACTTACCAGAGCCGGATGGGCCCAGAATCCCCAAAAGCTCGCCTTGCCGTACGTCAAGCGAGACCTCTTCTATTACTACAGCTTCCCTACGTTCTCCGAGAGGATATCTTTGGGTAACACCTTCGAGCCGGATGATAGTTTCCATGATCCCCGCTCCTTATTCTATATGGTACTTGGCTTGGGCCAGGAGATAAAGCTGGCGCCAAAACAGACGGTTGATCGCTACTACGTAGAGGGACATTACCATAATTCCCCCTATGATAGCCGACCAACTTCCCTTTTGGGTGGCGGCGGTGATATAAGCTCCTAACCCGGTAGCTTGAAGCGTATGGTGGCCCCAAGTGACCACTTCGGCTATAATACTTGCATTCCACGCGCCCCCGGCTGCGGTTATACCACCCGTTACCAAGAAGGGAAAGATGCCTGGTAAGACAAAATAACGCCAAAGCTTCCATCCTTTCAGGCCAAGAACTGCAGCGGCTTCTTTAAGATCGTGAGGCAAGGAGTTTACACCGGCGATCACGTTAAAGAGGATATACCATTGGGTTCCCAGCATCATGAGCGGGATAGCCCCCCACTCCTGACTTACGCGGAGCCTTAGAAAAAGTAAACAAAAGAAGGGGAAGAACATATTGGCCGGAAAAGAAGCAGCGAAGGTGATAAAAGGTTGCCAACGTCTAGCTCTATCTGGGGCCCACCCTAAATAGACTCCTAACGGGAGCATAATCAAAATTCCTAAAATAACAGCCGCCATTACCCGTAAAAAGGTAAAGAGGCCCAGCCAAAGGAGATCTGCTATCCCCCCTAACCCCAGCTTTGAAACGAGCAGTAACCCACGATAACCGTAGAAAATACTGAAAAAGATAAGAAATACAAGCAATAAAACTCCTAAAAAAGAAAGGAGCCTTCTCTTCGCTCTGCCATCTTCTAATTCATTGGTGGCGAGCGCTAACTTTCCGCCAACTTTTAGCATTTGGTATTGTAAAGGTGCAAGAACGCGGCATTTAAGAGCCTGAAGGAGCATCGAACGTTGTAGTACCTTTAAAATCCAGGGAAGAGGCTCTGGCTGGTCCCCTGTATGCTCCATTTTGAAACGCCTGGTCCAAGCAACTATTGGCTGCCAGAAAAGCTGGTCTACCAGGACGATAGTCACCGCCATAGCTAAAATCGCCCAAACTAAGGCGGTAACGTCTTTGTGAAGAATGGCCGCGGCCATATAAGAGCCTATTCCTGGAAGGTAAATTTGTCGGTTTAGCACGCTTATCGCCTCGCTGGCCGAAAGAAAGAACCAGCCTCCGGCGAAAGACATCATTGCGTTATACGCTAACGGAATGGCAGAAAAAGGAAGTTCCACCTGCCAGAAGCGGTGCCACCAGCTAAGGCGAAAGATGGCGGCTGCCTCGCGGAGTTCTCGCGGGACAGTGCGGAGTGACTGGTAGAATTCAAAGGTTATATTCCAAGCTTGCGCCGTAAAAATGGCGAAGATTGAAGCTAATTCCGGCCCTATCATAGTAGAGGGAAAAAGTTTTACTAACCCAGTTAAGCTGGCAGAAAGAAAACCTAATACAGGAACTGCTTGGAGAATATCGAGCAAGGGTATCAGAACCTTTTCTGCTCTCTGGCTGTAAGCTGCCCAGTAGCCGTACATAAAGCTAAAAAGCAGAGAGGCACATAGGGCAATGAACATCCGTAACAGCGACCGTCCAATGTAGTAGGGGAGATGGGAGGGATTAGGATTAAGTGGCGTTTCGAGACGCAGGGGCCCCGTCATGCCCGCCCCTATTTGAATAAAGCCGTAGAGCAAAGCGAAAATGCTTAGAACCACCAGTACATCTATCACGCTCAAACGCCGGGTAACCAGCTTTATAGGCTGGCGCACACTGCCACGCTCCCTTAAAAATTTCTAGATGAAAACAAAAAGGCCGGCTTTCTTTGTGGATATAGAGTCGTTTTGCCTTACGATTCTACAGGTGGAGTAACTTTCAAACCGGCCCGTTTGTTATTCTATTTCATCTGGGCAATACTGTCAATCTGGGCCTTCTTTTAGACCACATCAACCTCTTATTTCACCTAGTCCTCACCTAGTCGGCGATCACCAGCACTTCGGGCACGTCCAGGTTCACGTCGCTGACGTAACGGGTGACTTCGGCCTTTAGTTGACATAAGACTTATTAGCGGAAGTATTTTGGAAAAAGTATTTCGCTGCTTGTTATCCCGCTGTAACCGGTAGTGTGGCGATGGAAGCCGATATTTCTTAGTCCCTTGGTTACGCTTTTGGCAGTTCCTTTCCCCGGCGACGGGCCAATTTTAAGGCTTGCCAGTAACCGTACAAACTGCCACCGGAATTGGCCCGCACCACGGCTAAGGCAGCCTTTG
>NZ_JBRAIN010000003.1:9969-35562 GCF_052743955.1 Thermodesulfitimonas sp. | reverse complement strand
AAAACGGCGTGGTCAACGTGAGTGCCACCCGAAATGGGACAAGGCCGAAAATTTCGCGCTCGATATCGGCGCCTTTTACCTCTACCACCCCGACAAAGAATGCCTTGCCCTCTACGCCTGTCACGGCTTCACCCCCGCGACGGCAAACGACTTTTACCGTCTCGGTGAAGGCCTTCCCGGCGCCTGCGCCCAGAGCGGTAAACCGCACCTTTTAACCCCGGTGCCTGCCGATACCAAATATCTCGTCAACAGCTTCCCCGGCAAACTCATCCCCCTCTGGATCCTCCACCTACCTGTGGCTTCCGGGGAAAAACTCATCGGGGTCTTCGGCTTTGCAGGTCTTTTGCCGCTCCAGCAAGAAAAAATCGCGACCCTCGAGCACCTGGTCACCTTCTTCGGGATCGCCTTCGAAAACGCCTTTCACTACATTCAGATGCGGGAGCTATCCGAGCGGCTTGAAACCCTGAACGAAGAGCTTACCGCCCAGAACGAAGAACTTAACGCCCAGGCTGAAGAACTCCAGGCCCAAGCCGAAGAGCTCCAGTCGCTCACGCAGGAACTCGCCGCCCAAAGCGTAGAACTCGAGCAGAAGAACCTCGCGCTGGAGCAGGCTACAAAGGCCAAGTCGGAGTTCCTCGCCAAGATGTCCCACGAACTCCGTACCCCGCTCAACGCCATCATCGGCTTCACGGAACTCCTGCTCACTCACCGGCGCTGCCGGCAGCCTCAACGCCCGCCAGCAGGAGTATTTGACCGACGTCCACCAAAGCAGTCACCACCTCCTTGCCCTAATTAACGACATCCTCGACCCCGCGAAAATTGAATCCGGTAAGATCGAACTCCAGATCGAAGAAGTTGACATTTATTCGCCCCTCCAGAACACCCTCCACCTTTTGACCCCGGAAGCCACCAAGAAGGAACTCACCATCGAAAACCGCGTTCCTCTCGGGGAATTCCTGGTTATGGCGGACGCCTACCGCCTTCAACAGGTTTTCAACAACCTTCTCGCCAACGCGGTAAAATTTACCCCTACCGGCGGCAGGATTTACGTCGCCGCCTCCCGAAAAGAAAATATGGTAGCGGTAACCGTGGCCGATACGGGCATCGGCATCAAAGCGGAAGATATTCCCAAGATCTTTGAAGAATTCAAGCAGGTCGACAGCTCTATCGGCCGTCATTACGGAGGTACGGGTCTGGGCCTCGCAATCGCCAAGAAAATCGTGGAAATGCACGGGGGCACCATCGGGGTGGAAAGCACGCCCGGCAAAGGTTCGGCGTTTACTTTTACGCTGCCGTGTAGTGGCGCAAGTAGAGTGAACTAATGGAGGGGGTTCGCGGTTGAAGACGGTTCTGATTATTGAAGATAACCCGACCAACGCCAAGCTCGTCCGCGACATCCTGCAGCTCCACGGTTACAACACCCTCGAAGCAACCACCGCCCAGCGCGGCACCACCCTGGCCAAAGAAAAAAGGCCCGACCTCATCGTGATGGATATCGGGCTCCCAGGGATGAGTGGCCTTACCGCCACCCGCCTGCTCAAAAACGACCCGGTAACTGCACCCATCCCTATCCTCGCCCTCACCGCGTACGCGATGAAGGGGGATGCGGAAAAGTGCTTCGCCGCCGGCTGCAGCGCTTATCTCCCGAAACCGATTAGCATCACCGGCCTTTTAACCCAGGTTAAACTTCTTTCGGGTGACTGACCGCACTTTTAAGCGCCGCCGGCGTCCCCTCTTCTTCGGCCGGCGGCAGCACCAGACAAAAGCTCGTCACCTCACCCAACGTACCCTCCACCCAGAAGGCACCGCCACACGCTTTACAGAGTTCGCGCGCCAGGGCAAAAACACGCTCCCCGGCTACCGTTTCGTCTCCCGCCGGGCTACTGTATTCCGCCATCTGCCAACCCGGTGTAAAACGCCGCCAGACAGTGAAAAGCACCTTATCCTCCAGACGCGTGCACCGCAGGCCTACCTTGCCCCCTTCGGGGTCTTACTAACCGTAAGCAAAAGCAGGCCCGTAAGCACTTCCGGAAGCAGCAGGCTGCCCATGGGAACGGACGCCACTTCCGGGGCGACCTCGGTTTCCAACGTAACGCCCGTCGCAGTCGCCTTCGCCGCTACCGCTTCACCGCACCTGGCCGCCATTTCGGCTACCAGAATAACCGCACCGCACGGCGCAAATTTATCCCCGCGCGCACATACAACTTCCTCTATAAGCTGTTCCAGCCGCAGGCCCGCGTCCCGGATACGCTCCAGGTAGTCAAGCAGTTCCCTGTTGCCGCTCGCGTAAAATTTCAGGAGTAATAACTCCGAAAAACCAATAACGTTCATCAACAGGGTCCGGGCCTGGAAGCTCAGTGGGTTCCGTCCCGATTCGCCATTCACGCCGGCGTCTTTTATTCTGCACTTGCACCTGGGCTCGCACATACGCAACAATCCCAACCATTTTTCTTGATACTAATTCTCAGGGGTAGTTTCTGTTTCTCGGCAGCAAGTAAATTCATCGGTACTCCCCTTTGTTTCTCCCGTCGAAATACATCCTAAAGACTACCAGACGACCGGTAATTTGTCAATATCTCCAGCAGAACCATTTTTTGGCCTTTATTGTAGAAATCTGTCAGATCCCCCTCCCGATCTTAGAGGAACATTTCTCCTTAGTCGCCATATATTGGAATATAGAGCCGCGTAATTAGTACCTCAGTTACCGAAGAGGAAGGATGAGGAGGGATTTCGGTGCACAGAAACAATCGCCCCAATCGCGGTGAAGTAGCGCCCCCGCAGCTTTCGACCAAGGCTGACCTGCCGACCCGCCAGTATCCTCACCCGGAGCTCAAACTCGCCACCGCCTATGTGCCGCCGCAACCTTACGGCAAGCAGTTTAAACCCGACGAGGCGTTAAGGAAAAGGCACCCTCTGGCCCGATCTTTACTCGCCCTACCCACCGCCAAACCCGCGCTGAATAATAACAGAAGGAGGAGCGGTTATGCCCCACGAGCAGGCTGAGTTGCTCAAAAAATCCAGGCCAAATCCAGGCCGTCGAATTTTGCGCTACCGAACTCACCCTCTACCTCGACACCCATCCGGATGATGCCACCGCCCTAACGGACTACAACTGTTTTGCCGGTGAGCTGGCGGCGCTGAAAAAGGAGTACACCGAAAAATACGGGCCGCTCTGCGTCTTCGGCCACGAAGGGGTCGCGGTGTCCTGGAAGTGGGTCAAGCAGCCGTGGCCCTGGGAGATCGAATATTAGGGGGGACTGACCCAATGTGGCTTTACGAAAGAAAACTCCAGTACCCGGTGCGCGTCTACTCCCGCGACCTGCGCATGGCGAAGTACCTATCAACCCAGTACGGCGGGCCCGACGGCGAGCTTTCCGCCGCCGTCCGTTACCTGAACCAGCGCTACACCATGCCCTGCCCCCGCGCGAAAGGGTTGCTCACCGACATCGGCACCGAGGAACTCGCCCACGTCGAAATCATCTGCACGATGATCTATAAGCTGGTTAAAGGAGCTTCGCCCGAGGAACTCGGGCGGGCGGGCCTCGGCAGCCACTACGCCCAGCACGACGGCGCCCTCTTCCCCGCCGACGCTAACGGTTTCCCCTGGACCGCCGCCTATATCCAAGCCCACGCCGACCCCGTAGCCGACCTGGTCGAGGAGATGGCCGCCGAGCAGAAGGCCCGCGCCACCTACGAAGACCTGATCCGCCTTACCGACGACCCGGGGATCAAGGAGACGCTCAAATTCCTGCGCGAGCGCGAAGTCGTCCACTTCCAGCGCTTTGGCGAAGCCCTCGACCACGTTCAGGGTTATATGAACAGCCGGAAGGTCTTTTAGCGCCCCCAAAACAACCGGCGCGAGAGAGGCGGGGCAACGCCTCCCTCCGCCCTTTTCTTCAGACAAATTAGACGCGGGGCTTCCCAAAGTCACCTTCATTATGGTAATATTAACCTAAATAACCTGCCGGCAGGAGGCTCGCCCGCGTGGAAAAGATTCTCCAACAGATTCTTACCGAGTTAAAGGAGCTACACCAAGGCCAGGAGGAACTGCGCCAGGGCCAGCAGGAACTCCGCGCGGACGTAGCCGCTCTTCAAAAAGGCCAGGAGGAACTACGCGCCGACGTGGTGGCTCTCCAAAAAGGCCAGGAGGAACTACGCGCCGCGGTAGCCAGTCTCCAGGAGGCCCAAATCCGTCTGGAAAAGGGGCAAAAACGCCTGGAGAAGGGGCAGAAGGAGATCCGCAAGCAGCTTGCTGCCGTGTGGACCGACATCAAAAAACTCGACGACCGTCTCACGGCGCAAGAAAAGCTAAATTTGCACCGGTAAACACACCTGAAAAAGCTCCTGCTCCCTTACCCCACCCACGCAGCCGGCCTCTATTAGTTCCGTGCTCTCGCCAACCAACAAACCTTTAACCTTACCCCTCACTTTGAACTTCGAACTTCGAACGGACCCCAAAGCCCCATCCCCTTAAGCCTTAACTGCGAACGATCACCGGCGTCCCGACGGCCACCCGGTCGTAAAAGTCCTCCACGTCGGCGTTGGTGAGGCCGATGCACCCCCACGTCCAGCAGTCGCCCCACTCCGGCCTGCTGCCGCCGTGAATACCGACACCGCCCCCGAGCGCCGTCTCCTGCGGCGACACCTGCCCGGCGCTACAGGCCGCCACAATCGCCTCGTAAGTATTCTGGTCGATTAAATCCTGCTGCAACCCCCGCGCCGCGTCCTCAACGCCCGGGTAGCTGAGCCGTAACCACCGCGATCCCAAGTACTCGTCCGGCGGGTCGATCACTATCTTCTCGCAGATGTAGAAGGTCCCCTCGGGCGTCCGGTGGTTGCCGGCCACCTCTTTATCCTCCGGGCCGCCGTCACCGGTGGCCACGTGGTAAGTCTTCACCGGCACCCCGTTTTCGAAAAGCGTCAGCGTGTGCGCCGACTTGTCCACCACCAGCAAAAGACCCGCCGCCCCGGCAGCTCCCGTTCCCGGCGGGGTAACCGTACCGGCCCCTTCGGGCCGCGACTGCTGCGGTAAAGCGCCGCTCGCAGCAACACCGGCGCCCCGCACCGCGCCGGCCGCGCTCCCGCCAGCCCCGCGCGCCTCCCGGAGGGTCCCCTGGTGCTTCTCACTGGGCCCGCCGGCGGCGGTTTGAACAGCCGACTTCCCCGCGCGGTTACCGTCACCGGCAACCTCTTCCTTCCCGCAAGAAAACCCGGCGCAGCACACCGCCACCAAAAGGCTTAATGACAAGAACCGTAGGCCTATATTTCGCCGCTCCATCGGTCCTGACCCCTCTTCCTCCCCAACAAAGCTAACGCCGTAAAAATTAGAGGCCGCGCAACATCCCGGCCTTCGCCCATTGTAGCACACCGCCCCGCCGGTAGTGCCACGTAAATACTGGCAGCCTTGCCATACCTGGCAACCCCTTGAAACCAATAAAAACGGGGCAGGTTCGGGCCTGCCCCGCAGTATTCGGAAACGAAATCGGAAACGTTCACTTTACTGGCTCGCGTCCTGGTTGAGGGTGAAGGTCACCGTGGTGAGCAGCCGGTCTCCCTGCAGATCGTTTCCCGCTTCGGGCCGGAAGGCGAGATTTATATGGAAGCTTTTTACGTTGCCCCCGTTAGGCAGCGGCGTCGGCAGGTTGTCGAGAGCAGCTGCGTTCGCCGGTAGGGTAACATCCTCTAAGTCGAGCCAGCCATTGCCGTTAGCGTCAACGATGGCGTGGCCGGGGGTGGCGCTCGCACCACCAGTGAAGGTGACGCCGTCGTAGTCCATATACCTAATCTCAACGTAACGAGCGAAATCTGCCGCCGTCGAGTTCAGTAGCAGTCCCGCTAGGACCAAGTGTGCCCAAAGGCGAGGGGAGACGCGCTAGCTAAACCATTGAGCGTGCCGCTGGAGATCTCAGTATTGTCGAGGTAAACGTCCACGAGAACACTTGCCCCAAGTTCGCCGTTATCAGGCGTGAGTTCAGATTCCGGTGTGTCCCCAGGATCGTTCACCACGGTTGCGGATGCTTCCAAGTAACCAGGCAGGGAACCAGTATTGTAGAGGTTAAAGACCTGGGTCCCAGAGTCGCCCGGTTTAAGGTCGCTGAGAGTGAAGTACGCGTTGCCGCCGTCAACCCAATTTGCTCTATCCAGGCTGTAACGCAGGTTCAACGTCCCCGCGGTAAAGCTGTTCCCCCGTGCTGGTCTCGGTGTCGCTGAAGTGGGCGAAGGTGCCGGCGCCGGCGAGGGTCGCAACTAACAGCACGCCCAAGAGCGCGATCAGGATTTTACGCATAGTGATTGGCCTCCTTTAGAGTTTTTTGATTTTCGGAACTTAGCCCAACCAGATACAACGAAACGAAAACGCAACCACACCTTCGGCTCACAACCCCGTGCGTCTGGTTTTGAAAACCACCACCTCCCTCTTTATACCCGTGATTTCCAGTTGACGGGTTCCCGGCGCGTTTTGCGCGCCTCCCGCCAGATGTCTCTTGCGTACAGGGCGGTGAGCAGAGCTGCCAGAGAGCCGATCAGTAGTAAAAAGTGGGTCTTATCCTTCATAAAACCGGCCAAGAAACCGAAGTACGGGACGCAAGCAACCACTTTAGGCACCTTTTCCGTTTTCAGGATCACCGTGTAGGGGTCGGGCTCCTCGTTGGCGTCGCCTTTCGTGCGAAACTGCACCTTCCCGCCGGCCTTGTTTACCGCGACGACCCGGTGGGTAATCCGCTGCGCGTCGATCTTGTAGGAGATGATGTCGCCCTTCTTTACCTGGTCGAGCGTGATCTGCTTCGTGATCACCACGCCGCCAACTTTACGCGCCGGCTCCATGCTCCCGGAGAGAACCGGGTGGATGTTGATGCCGAGCCGCGGTGCGAAGAAGGCGAAGGCCACCAACAGCACCGCTGCCACGGCGAAGATGTTAATCAACCAGTCTAGGAGCCGTCGGGCCGCGCCTTTACCGGTTTTCGCCGGGGGCGTTGCCGCCGGCACTTTCCCCTGCCGGGCGTTTTTCTCTCTCAAGTTTGCCGCCTCCCTGAATTAAGCCTGTCCCGCACTTAATTGCCCGCTGCGAGCGCCGCGTTCGCCGTCGCCCTGTCGCAAACGCTGCCGGGTGCGGCGTTCTGCGGCGCCGGGCCGCTATCCGGAGCACCCGGATTCGCCACCGTGCCGCCGTTCGCGCTATCTAACGGGGCGCCACTGCCGTCCGCCGCCGGACCGCTACCTTGAGCGGCCGAAGCCGCCTGTCCGCCGCAGTTGTTTTCTTCCTGGGTGCCACACCCGCCGCCGTTACCGTCGTTACTGCCGTTATGGTTGCCGGCGCAGTTCCCGTGCCCGCCGCAGCCGCGCTCCGGGCAGGCCACGGTGAAGGTCAGCGTCACCGTTTCCGTGTCGCTGAAGCCGCCGCTAGCAGGCAGCGGGTTCCCGAACACCCGGGCCGAGCTGAAGCCCACGGCTACCGCTATGGCCACCGCGACCGGTAGTACCTTGGCCCACCACGGAAGCGCCCGGACGGTCTGGATTACGCGCGCCCCCGCCTTGAAGCGGCGCGCCTCGTAGCCAGGCACCGCCCGCCAGTCCACCGCCGGCCGCGCTCCTTTTACCCGCCGGAACCAGTAGCCAGGTTCCCGCCGGACACTATCGCGGCGACCGGCAGAAGCGTCAGCCGCCATCGTTTTTACCTTCTTCCGCCCGCGCAGTCACAAAAAATGGGACCGCCGGAGTCGCTGGCGTTTGTCACCAGCGTACCACGGCGGGTCCCTAAACTTCTATCGACCGCAGGGCTGAAAATTGGCTGGCGGCACAGGCGGGGAACTACTCCTATGCTCAGACGGGAGCCGCACGGAAGGCCAGCTGGTGGAGCGAGGGGAGTATAGCGGTTTAATCCTATTGCGCCTGGTCAGACCGCGCTAACTCCACTTTTAGGCCCAAAGGGAACTAACTCGCCGGCAGCGTCGTCCGCTAGCAGCAACAGCAAGACAAAGGAAGAAGAGTGGCAGGGAAAAAAGAAACGGCTGCTTCCCAGATAAGCCTAACGGCCTGCCTTATCTCTACGGGGGCAAGCCCGGCGGGCAGGTAAGCAGCGGCGCCGGCCTTCAAGGCGCGCGTGACGCAAGCAGCGCCCTGCGGGCCCAGGACGATCAAAAGCAGGTAGGTGTTCAAGAGGAGCCTTATCCGCCGCATAAACCTCACCTTAATTAAGGCTACATAAGCCGCTTCTGTTTTAGGGGAGTATCAGCCGCTTCTGATTTACGGAGTATCCTGAAAAGTTTTCCGGGGGCACCCGGCTCCAATCTATCACACCGGGCACCCGGCCGGCAATCGGCCAAGGGGGAAATTCGTCTTAGGACGCGGCGCTTCCGGCTTAAACCAGCCCCTTTTTACCGCTGCTACCGGTGGGCCTGGTCGTTTAAAGCCGCTTCTTTGAGTAGTCCGAGGCGCAGCGCGGCAACCAGCGCTTCGGTGCGGTTACGGACGCCGAGCTTGCGGAAAATGCTCCTGAGGTGCGTCTTGGCGGTCGATTCGGAGAGGAAGAGGCTGCGGCCGATTTCCTGGTTCGAAAGGTTCTGGCCCAAGAGCAAAAGCACCTCGCGCTCCCGGGCCGTGAGAAGAGCAGCGCCACCCGGTTCCCTCTCTTTTGCGGCAAGCTCAAAAAACTCTGGCCCCAGCCGGGGCAGGCAGAGCATCCCGGCCTTGACGATAAGCTCCACCGCCTGGACGATCTGCCGCGGCAAAAGCCACAGCGGCAGGCACCCCCGAACGCCAGCCTGGAGTAAAGATAGGAGGTCCAGCCGCTCGGCGTTGTTCACCAGCACAACCGGAAGGGTGAAGGGACACCGGCGTTTGAGTTCGGTAACCGTAGCTGCCACATCGTCGCCCTCAGCGTGCCAGAGGACGATATCCGGATGAAGCCGTCCCGCCGCCGGGAGTAGTTCGGCGCAAGCCACGTGGCCAACCACATCAAAGGCCCTATTCTCAGCAAAGGCTGCCGCTAGGCTTTCGCGCCACTCGGGCGCCCGCCGAGCAAAATGTGGAATTCACTCATCTGCGCTCTCCTCCCCTGTTATCGCCCCCTACACTCACACGGGGGCAAAACCGCGACAAACACCGCCCGTTATCACCAGTAAAGTCATCCAGCCGTACCCCTGCTCGGGCACCGGTAATTCCTGCCCCGCACTCCCACTGCTGAAGTTGTTACTAAGTTATAGTGGCTACTACCGGGCGAGGAATCATCCCTCGGGGTGATATTCGGAGTCTAATACTGGAGCCATGTTTGCGGGGAAATAAGGCTGGGTTCGTTGTCGAGGTTTTTGGTTCGATTTACTTTTAAGGTGTAATTCGGCTTAAACCTGAGAAAATCCTGCCAAAAAGCACTAAACAAAATGTTGTATATTTCGACATTTCGCCCTACAACTTTACAGGCTCTACCGCTTAAACCAAAAAGCTGCGCCATAGAAGTTGTTTAGCTTAAGGAAGGTAGCCAGGAATGAAGGAACTGGCCTGCCGCCGGCGAAAAGACTAAAGATGGCGCAATATTCCCGGAAAGGTTAAGGTGGCGTGAGTTCCGGCAGAGTAATCGTCCGCGCAACATTCCTCATTCTTGCTCTTTCCCTCCTCTCCCGCTTCCTGGGGCTTGGCAGGGAGATGGCGATCGCCTACGCCTTCGGCGCGAAAGCGAAGGCGGACGCCTTTTTCGTCGCCTCCATCATCCCCTACACCTTCTCCGGGGTCGTCGGCACGGCGCTCGCCACGGTTATTGTGCCGGTCTTTGCCGGCTACGCAGCGCAGGGACGCCAACGCGAGGTCTGGCAGCTGTTAAGCCGGCTCCTTAACGCCGCTCTGGTACTGATGCTGGTACTATCTCTCCTCGGTGTGGCCGCCGCCCCTTTGCTTACCCGGGCGCTCGGGGGCGGCTTTCCCCCGGCGACGCTTACGCTCGCCACGAAGCTTACCGTCGCGATGATGCCGGCGATCATTTTTTTGACGGTAGCGGGAATTTTCGGCGGCATCCTTAACGCCAACAATATCTTCGGGCCACCAGCCCTGGGGCCGGCGATCATGAACGTTATGGTGATCACCGGCGTGCTGGCGGGAGCGCGGTTCCTTGACGTTTACGGGGTGGCCCTCGGCGTGGTGGCGGGAAGTCTCGCCTACGCGGCGGTGCAGCTCCCGGCTCTCCGCCACGTAGGCTTTGCCTACACGCCGGCCTGCGATCTTTGGCACCGCGAGGTGCGCCGCGTCGGGGCGCTACTGCTGCCGGTGATGCTGGCTTCCGGCATCGGCCAGGTTTACACCTTCATCGATTGGCGCCTCGCATCAGGCCTCGCCGAAGGAAGCATCGCAGCGCTCAACTACGCGAACAAACTGATGAACCTGCCGCAAGGGCTCCTGGTCACAGCCGTGACCACCGCCATCTTCCCGACACTAAGCCGCCTGGCGGCGGAGCAGCCGGAAGCGATGGCGGCAACGCTCAGGCGCGCACTGAAGTGGATCCTGCTGTTGGGCGTTCCAGGTGCGGTCGGCCTCATCACCTTACGCGCCCCGGTGGTGATGCTGCTCTTCGAACGCGGCGCTTTTGACGCCCGGGCCACCGGCATGACGGCGCAGGCGTTACTCTGCTACGCGGTGGGCTTGGCGGCTTTTTGCCTCAACCTCCCGCTTACCCGTGGCTTTTTCGCCTTCCAGGATACCTGGACGCCGCTTTTAATCTCGGCGGCCACCGTCCCCATAAAGCTTCTGCTAAGCCTCGCTCTGGTGCGCGTTTTGCACCACGCCGGGCTCGCTCTCGCCACCTCCGTAACGATAACGCTCAATATGTGCCTCCTCTCCTACCTCCTCTACCGCCGCCTCCCAGCGCTCTTCGACGCCTCCTTCTGCCACTTTGCCGGCCGGCTGCTCCTTGCCGCCGCCCTCATGGGTGTAGGGGTATACGTGGCCGACGGCTACCTGGCCGCCCACCTGAAAACCGCGGGTTTGGGGCTGCTCTGCCGGGTAGCGGCGGATATCGCGGCGGGCGCCCTCCTCTTTTTCGCCGCCGCCCTTCTTTTGCGCCTCGACGAGCTCCTCTATCTTTGCAACCTGCTCCGGGAAAAGGGGGCGGGGCTCCTCCGCGGCAAGGTGCCCATTCCCCGCTACCGCAACAACCGGTAGGGGATCTACCGTGCCGGTGCCGGGGCACGGGTGACCGGTTAAAAAAGGGCGCTGCGGCCCGTTTAGCCAGCCGCTTAAGGGGTATTAAAAGCCCGCTGGAGGTAAACCCTAAGCACGGTGAGGCTTGATGAAGGAGACAAACCCCTACGCGCGCCTCGACCGTTTCATCCGGGCTTACGCGGCAAAGCCCGGGGGGCTGGTGCGGGTACTCCAAAAGGCGCAGGAGATCTTCGGCTACCTTTCCCCCGAGGTGCAAATCAATCTATGTAGTAGCGCGTCAGATGGAACTCCCGGTTAGCACGGTGGCGGGCGTGGCCACTTTTTACTCCCAGTTCGTCGCCGTACCCCAGGGGAAAAACGTCATCAACGTCTGCCTGGGCACCGCCTGCTACGTTAAGGGGGGCGCGGAAATCTTCGCTACGTTTAAAAAGCTGCTGGGCGTAGATGCTGACGAAACTACGCCCGACGGCCTTTTCACCCTGCGCGCGACCCGTTGTCTCGGCGCCTGCAGCATCGCGCCGGTGGTGACAGTAAACGAAGCGGTTTTCGCCCACGCCACGCCGGAAACGGCTACGGAGATCGTGGCCCACTACGGTAAAGGAGAGGAGGAAAAGAAGGATGCTGCAGAGTACGCAGGACCTGGCAGAGCTGCGGCAACGCCTCCTCCCCCGGCTTAGCTTCCGGACACCGGCAGCCGCGGGCCCGCCGGCGGTGGTGCTGGTTTGCACCAGCATGGGCTGCCTCGCCGCACAGAGCGAGGCGGTGATCGCGGCGCTCAAAGAGGAGGTGGCGGCGCTCGGCCTCGACGTGACCGTGCACGAAACGGGCTGTATCGGCCTCTGCAAGTTTGGGCCGGTAGCGCTCGTTTACCCAGGGCAGGTGCTTTACCTGCGGCTCGACCCGGACGCAGTCCGCAAAATCGCCCGGGAGCACCTGCGCGACGGGCATCTGGTGGCGGAACACCTTTTTCGCGCCCCCGAAACGGGGGTCGCAATCGCCCAGTTCCCCAACATCCCCTTCTTCCGGCGGCAGCACCGCGCCGTGCTAGCGCAAGTGGGCGTGATCGACCCGGAAAGTCTCGAGGACTATATCGCCGCCGGCGGCTACGCGGCTTTCGCCACGGTCCTAGGCTGGCAGCCAGAAGCGGTCGTGACGGTAATAAGCCAGGCGGGTCTGCGGGGCCGGGGCGGGGCCGGCTTCCCTACCGGACGGAAATGGGCCGCAGCCGCCGCCCGACCGGCTAAACGCAAATACGTTATTTGCAACGCCGACGAGGGTGACCCCGGAGCCTTCATGGACCGCAGCATCATCGAAGGCACGCCCCACGCTGTGCTGGCGGGGATGCTTATCGCCGGCTACGCCATCGGGGCACAGGAGGGGATCGTTTATGTCCGGGCGGAGTATCCCCTCGCGGTTAAACGCTTGGAGACGGCGATCCGCCAGGCACGGCGCGCCGGCCTTCTTGGCAAAAATCTCCTCGGGAGCGATTTTTCCTTCGACATCGAAATCTGCCCCGGCGCCGGCGCCTTCGTCTGCGGTGAGGAAACCGCGCTCCTCGCGTCAGTGATGGGGCGCCGGGGTGAACCCCGCCCGCGGCCGCCTTACCCGGTCGAGGAGGGCCTCTGGGGCGAGCCAACGGTGCTGAATAACGTGGAGACACTGGCCAACGTGCCGCTCATCATTCGCAAGGGACCCGAATGGTTCGCCGGCATCGGCACGGAGAAGAGTAAAGGGACGAAGATTTTCTCCTTGGCAGGGAGCATCAACATTACGGGGCTGGTCGAGGTGCCAATGGGGTAAGCTTGCGAGAAATCGTCTTCGGCCTGGGCTACGGGCCGCCGGCGGGGCGGGAACTCAAAGCGGTGCAGACGGGTGGGCCTTCAGGCGGCTTCCTCCCCGCGCCATCTCGATACACCGGTAGACTACGACTCGCTCAAAGAGCTCGGCACGATTATGGGCTCCGGTGGCATGATCGTGCTCGACGAAACGAGCTGCATGGTGGATGTAGCCCGCTTTTATACCGCCTTCGGGCAAGACGAGTCTTGCGGCCGCTGCACCCCCTGCCGCGTGGGCACAAAGCGGCTGGTCGAGCTTCTTGACTGGATCACGGGCGGCACGGCGACTATCGAAGATCTGGAACTGCTCGAAAAGCTGGCGGAGGACGTGAAGGATGCTTCTCTTTGCGGCCTCGGCCAGACGGTGCCGAACCCGGTACTCTCTTCGCTACGCTTTTTCCGGGACAAATACCTCGCCCACGTGAAAGAACGCCGCTACCCCGCCGGCCGCTGCCGGAAACTTCTGCACTAAAGGTACTTCCAGGTGCAGAGGTGCCGCTCAAGCCACTCAAGGATTACGTAGATGAGGAAGCCGAGGAGCCCCATAGCGATGATGCCGGCGTAAAGCTCCGGATAAGCGTAGCGCGTCCAGGCGTCGAGGAGGTAGTACCCCAGACCTTCCTGGCTCGCAATCGTCTCCGCAAAAAAGAGTACGGCGATCGCGGTTCCCGAAGCGATCCGGAGGGCGGTCAGGACCTCCGGGAGCACCGCCGGCCAGATCACGTGACGCAAAAGGGCGCCCGGCCCCGCGCCGAGGGAGGTCACCGAGGCGATGAGCGCCTGGGGAATGTGCCGGGCCCCGTCGCGCACGGGAAGGAGGATCTGGAAAAAAAGGACTAAGGTGATGAGCAGGATCTTCGCCCCGTCGCCTAAGCCCAAGAGCACCATCACTACGGGGAGAAAGACGATCTTGGGCACTGGGTAAATGAGGTAGATGAGGGGTGATAAAACGCGGTCGACCGCAGGATTGCGGCAAGAGAGGCCGACGGGAACGGCGGTAGCCACGGCAAGACAAATGCCCGCCGCCACGCGGTAGCTGCTGACAAGCAGGTGACGCCCGAGCTCACCCGGCAGCTCCCGGAAGAAAACCGCAAAGGCCGCAAGCGGCGTAGGGAGCGCAGGAAGACGGAGTGCCGCCGCGGCCAACGCCCACAAAGCGAGCAGCACCAAAAGCGCGCCGAGAGTGGTGCCTACGCGCCGGAATAGTCTCTGCACCGGCGCCTTACCTCCCACCCGCCGCTGCGGTACCCGGCGCCGCGGCGCCAGCCGCTAATTTTTCCCGTAGGAAGGAGCAAAGCCGCAGGAACTCCGGGTCACGGCGCCAATCCTGGCGCCCCGCGCCAGGATTGGGCAGCGCGGCCACCACCCGCCCCGGCCGCGGCGAGAGAACGATGATCTGCCGGCCCAAGAAGACCGCCTCTTCGATGCTGTGGGTCACCAGGACGATCGTACACCGCGTGCGGGTCCAGATTTCGATGAGGCTCTCCTGCAGCGCCTCCCGCGTGAGAGCGTCGAGGGAAGAAAAAGGCTCGTCCATGAGGAGGAGGTCGGGTTCAAGAGCAAGCGCCCGCGCGATCGCCACCCGCTGCCGCTGACCGCCGGAAAGCTGCACCGGGTAGAGGCGGCGGTACTCGTACAGGCCGAGTTCCCGCAGGAGGCGGTTCACCCGCGCCTCCCGCTCCGGCCGCGGCACCTTGCGGATCTCCAGCCCGAGGGCCACGTTGGCGAAGACACTTTTCCAGGGCAGGAGACCGTAGTCCTGGAGAATCAGCGCCGTTTGGCGCCGCCCCGGGGCAACTGGGGCCCCGGCAACCAGCACCTTTCCCGCAAAATCAGGGATGAGCCCCGCCAGAACCGATAGAAGCGTGCTCTTGCCGCAGCCGGAAGGCCCGATAACGCAGCAGGTTTCCCCCGCCGCCACCCGGAAAGAAACGCCGCCGAGGGCCGCCACGGGGCCCCCGGCCGTCTGGTACGTCACCCGCAATCCTTCAACCAGGATCAACCGCCGAGCACTCGCTTTTCCACCAGGTCGTCGTAGCGCACTGGCGCCTTCAGAATCCCCTTTGCGGTGAGCCAGTCAACTACCGCCTGCACATCCGCGGGCACCGGAAGCTGTGCCGGTGAGAAGATGAGCTTCATGCCGTGGCGCCCCCCGGGCAGCGCCCCTTCGGGAACCCGCGCCTTCTCCTTCAGCAGCGGTACCTGAGCGCCGGGCTCCCGCTGGATGTCGCGCACCGCCCGGTTGTAGGCCGCCAGCAGCCGCTTGAGCCCCGTGAGGTTGCGGTTAACCGTCTCCTCGCGCGCGATGATTACCGTCTGCGAGATGTTGCTTTTCGTATCGTCAATGATGAGGCGCGCACCTTTAGCCTCCGCCAGCGCCGCGAAGGGATCGGGCAGGATCGCCGCCTTGACGGTGCCGTTGAGCAGCGCCTCGAGGCGCACTGGGATCTTCGGGATCGCTACTTTTTTGATCTCTTCCCGTTTAAACCCTCCCGCCGTGAGGAGGCGGTCAAGGACGTACTCGTTAATCGTGTTCAAGGAGCAAGCGATGGGCACATTTTTGAGGTCGGCTACTGCCTTTATCCCTGAGCCGGGCGCCGCCAGGATGGCGAAACGCCCCTCCTCCGGCCGCACGCCTTGGCAGAGAGCGATCGCCTTCACCTTAGTCCCGCCCTGCCGCATCTGGGCCACCGCTAAAAGGTCGCCAACCGCCACGTCGATCTGCCCGGCGCTGAAGGCGCTGTCCCGTTCCATCGCGCTCGGGAAGGAAACGAACTTCACCTCCACTCCCGCGTCGCGGAAATACCCTTTCTGCTCTGCGACCCAGAAGGGGAGGTTGTCGGTGATGGGCAGGAGCCCCACCGTGAGTGCCGCCGGCCTGGCCCCGCAACCTGCGCCAAGGAGCAACAGCAGAAGAAGGAGACCAGCCAGAAGCGCCGCACCGGCAGCCGTCTTTTGCCCGGCAGGAGCGCCACCGGCCCTCCCCGGTTCCAGAGAACAGACGCGCCGCAAACTGTGCCTTCCCGTCTTCGCCAACGCGTAAAGCCTCCTTGCTCTTTAAAGTCAAATCTTCGTTTATTTTCGCGCCCCGCCGCCAATCTCCTGCCGCCGGCGCGAAACCGGCCCGCAATATTCGCCCCGGCAAAGCGCCCTACCCGCGCTTCCGAAGAATAAAAAGCCGCGGGCGGTAGAAGATTAGAACCGGTGATGTTGCCGTGACCGATGAGAAGCGCCGCATTGCCCACATCGGCCCCGCGGGCCCGCCACCCGCTCGACCCCAAAGGACCGTCCGGCTGACCATCGACGGTCGGGAGGTGGAGGCGCCGGAAGGAACCAATATCTTGAAGCCGCACGGGCACACGGTATCGCGATCCCCAGCCTCTGCTACCTGCGGGGGATCAACAAAATCGGCGCCTGCCGGGTCTGCCTCGTGGAAATCGAAGGCCTTCCGGCCTTGCAGGCGGCCTGCGTTTACAAGGTGGCCGAAGGGCTAAAGGCGCATACCAACACCGCGCGGGTCCGCCGGGTGCGGCAAACTGTAGTGGAACTCCTCCTCTCCGAGCACCACCGGGAGTGCACCACCTGCATCCGCAACGGCAACTGCGAGCTGCAGAATCTGGCGGCAACCTTGGGCATCCGCAACATCCGCTTCACCGGCGAGACGCCAAACTACCCGCTGTACGACCGGAACCCCTTTATCGTCCGGGACTATAACAAGTGCGTCCGCTGCCGCCGCTGCGAGGCCATCTGTGCGAATGCGCAGCAGGTTCACGTCTACGCGGCGCAGCACCGGGGCTTCGAGACGATGATTGCGCCCCCTTTTATGCTCGACCTGGCCGACGTCGCCTGCACCACCTGCGGCCAGTGCGTCCTCGCCTGTCCCACAGCCTCCCTTTACGAGCGGGAGTACATCGCGGATGTCTGGCGGGCGCTTAACGACCCGGACAAGATCGTACTGGCCCAGACGGCGCCCTCGATTCAGGCGACTCTCGGGGAACTTTTCGGGATGAAGCCGGGAACCGTGGTTACCGGGAAGTTGGTGGCGGCGCTGCGGCGCCTCGGTTTCGATAAGGTCTTCGCCACCGATTTCAGCGCCGACCTCACCATCATCGAAGAGGCGCACGAATTCCTCGAGCGGCTTGAAGCCGGTGGCCCCTTCCCCATGCTCACCTCCTGCTGCTCCGGGTGGATCAAGTTCTGCGAGCATTTTTACCCCGAATTCCTTGGTCACCTCTCCACTTGCAAGTCGCCGCACCAGATGTTCGGCGCCCTCGCCAAAACCTACTTCGCCGCGAAACACGGCCACGACCCGCGTAAGGTAGTGGTGGTGGCGATTATGCCCTGCGTGGCTAAAAAGTACGAGGCCAGCCGTCCGGAAATGGGAACCGACCAGTTTCGGGACGTCGATTACGTCCTCACAACCCGCGAACTCGGGCGGATGATCCGGCAGGCAGGGATCGACTTCGCCAGCCTCCCGGACGAGGATTACGACCAGCCGCTCGGCACCGCGAGCGGCGCAGGGACGATCTTTGGCGCCACCGGCGGGGTGATGGAGGCGGTGGTGCGGACCGCCTACGCGGTAACGCACCCGGACGAAATGGGGCTCATCGATATGGCGGAGTTGCGCAGCCAGAGCAGGATCAAGGAAGCATGGGTGAACCTCGGCCGGTGGCGGGTGCGGGTGGGTGTTGCTCACGGGTTAGGGAACGCGCGGCGGCTGTTAGAGCTGGTGAAGGCCGGTGAGGTGTTCCACTACCTCGAGATCATGGCTTGTCCCGGCAGCTGTGTCGGCGGAAGCGGCCAGCCAATCCTTGCCGACCACGATCACGCCGCGCTTTCGCTCGACTACCGGCATAACCGCGCCGACGCACTCTACCGGATCGACTTTTCCCGGGCCATCCGGCGCTCCCACGAGAACCCCCACGCCCAAAAGATTTACGAAGAGTTCCTCGGGCAGCCGCTTAGCCCCACCGCCATGAAACTGCTACATACCACTTACTCACCACGCAGTCTGGTGCCAGCCCGCTATGGCTCCCAGTTTTTTTCAAGTATTTTCGCCGCAAGCCCGGTGCAAGATAATCATCGAGTATTAAATCCATAACCAGTTTAAGGAGGGTCATTATGTTCATTGCTAAAGGGAAACATATCCTCGATAACCGCGTCGACGTTACTCCTTCGCCAGCCGTGCGGGGCCGGGACGTTCTGATCCGTTACAACGGCCTGCTTGCCAAGAGCGGCGCCGACCGCGTCTACGTCCACTACGGGTTCGACGGGTGGAAAAATATGAACACGGCGGAGATGCGGCGGGAACCGGACGGGAGCTTCGCGATTTCTCTTCCCGTCCAGGGAACGAGCGAGCTCAATTTTTGCTTCCAGGATAGCGCCAACAACTGGGATAACAATAACGGCTGGAACTGGACCAGCGATATCATTTACTAAAAGGATCCAGCAACCGCAAAAAATAAAGAGGGCTGCCCTGCAATTTCGTGGCAGCCCTCTTTTTTGCCCGTGGGGGAACAAAAATTTTGTTTTTCCCGAAGGTTTTGCGCCGGGCGCCTCAGCAGGAAGAGGCGCCGGGCCGCGAGATGGTGAAACCACCACCAAACCAGGTGTTGGCGTAGTCAAGAACGGTGCCGTCCAGATACAGCGCCGTTGCCTTATCCACAACAAACTTGATTTCACCGGCCGTAAAAACGGTATCATCCGCTTTCACTGACTCCTCCAGAGCCAGACCGAAGTTCGGCCCCCCTCACCCGATCCCCCTGAGATAGACCCTGATATAGGCGTCGAGCGTCTTCCGCGCTTCGAGAAACTCCTTCAGCTTCTCTTGGGCTAGTGGCGTTACCTCAAGCATCATTTCCTCTCCCTTCTCGGACTTAGCACTATTTTCTTCAGTGACCTTAAACCCGTTCCCCCTGTTTTAAATAATAATTCGTAGCATCCTGGCCCCTCTTTAATATATCCCTAGGGGTATATTAACACAATCTCCGGCAGCTCGTCAACAGCTTACCCATAAAAATAATACCCGGACCAAAGAACAAAACGGGGCGCTACCGTTTATCTCCCTACCGGCTTATACCAAAACCTTTTCCGGCCCTGGGCCCGGGTGGTTATTAGCACCTGCCGGGTAAACGCGGCTCTCCCCGTTGCGCAGCTCCACCCGGTAGGCGAGCGTGCCCGTCTCGGCAAGCTCGCTATTGTGGGTAACGATGATCACCTGCCGTCCGGCATCCTCGCTCATCAGGCGGATAAAGTCGCCGAGCGCCCGGGAATACTCCTCGCTCACGTGCTTCCCCGGCTCGTCTAACACCAGCGGCCCGCCCATCCGGCTCTGCTCGAGGAGCACGTAGCGTAGCGCCAGGGAGATGATATCCACGACCCCGCCGCCCCGGGCCTCGGTCGGTTCGGTCCGCACGGGCGTGGTTCCGCCGTAGGTGCTTACCACAAAAAAGTCCGCCTCCGGCTGGTCGCGCCGTTCGGACAGCGTGACCTCGAAGGATATCTCCTGGCCGAAGACGGACTGCAGCGCCCACGTAACTGCCCGCTCCACGCCCTGCTTCGCCTGCTCCCGGGCGGCCTCGGCGGCAAGCTGAAAAACCTCCCGGGCCTGCGTCAGCACCGCTTCGCGCGCCGCAACCGCTGCCAGTTCCTTTTCCACGGCCGCCAGCTCGGATAGCAGTCGCTCGTACTCCCAACGGCGCCGGCGCAGGTACTCCCCAAAGCTCACAAGCGCCGCACCGATCGTTTCCCTATCCGTCATTACTTGCGCCCCGCATTCCGGTTTTCCTCGACCCGCCGGAGCAAGTCCCAGGGGATCAGCCGGTCAACCTCGGCCAGCGCCTGGCGCGCTTCCGCCTCCAACCGCGCAATCTCCTCCTCCAACCGCTCTGGCTCCACGCCCTCGGCGCGGATTTCCGCCTCGATCTCCCGGAGCCGCTGCTCCAGGACCTCCTTCTGGCCGGCCGCCTTCTCCCGCAGCCGCCGCGCCTTCTCGATACCTTCTTTCAGCCGCCCGAGTTCTTTTTCGAGTTCATCCATCAGCAGCATCCTCCCCCAATTCCCGGCGCAGGATCTCCGCTACGCGCGCGGCAGAAAGAGGGGCGAGGCAAAGCGGGCACCGCTGCGCCTTCGCAAGCAACGCGCGCAATTCCCGGGCCCGCTCGGCAACCTCCTTCCGGGCCGCCGCCAGGCTCCCGGTAGCGGCTGCGAGCTGCCGCTGCGTCGCCGCGTAATCCCTTCCGAGCCGCCGCAACTTCTCCGCCAGGCGGGCGTGTGCCGCCACCTGCTCCCAGAGCCGCCCCGCGACCGGGACCCCGTCGAGAGCGGCAAGCGCCTGCGTAACCTGCGCCAGGTGCCGGCAAGTTTCCCGCCGCTGCTCACTCAAGACCCTGAGCCTGGCGAGCCGCGCGAGCCGTTCCTCTAACTGCAGGAGCCACCCTTCAGCCCGCGGGACCGCCGTTAACGTCGCCAAGGTCGTGCGGACCTCCTCCCGCTCTGACTTAAGCGCCGCCCACTGCCCGCCTTTGCGCCGCAGGGTCGCTAGCCGCTCGACCAGGGCAGCGGCGCTCAGCGCCGCCGCTTCCGCCTCCCGCACCGTCGCGGTCGCGGCCAGTGTCTCCCGCACCGCGCGAAGAAGCACAAGGGCTCTCCCCCGCGCCTCCCGTAGCCCCCGTACCCGGAGACAGCGGGAAACCTTTTGCGCCGCAGTTTCGCCCTCACGGCGCAACTCTTCCGGCTCCGGCACCTGCCGCAGGAGTTCCGTTGCCTCACGCACCCCCCGGCACAGGCTGCCGTACTCCTCCCGCAGCGCCACGAGCCGGCTCACCTTCGCCGCCGCCGCTTCGCTCCGGCGGTAAAGGCCGGCACAGCCTTCGAAACGTGCCTCTAGTTCGGGCAGGTCGGCAAACCCCGCGATCTGCGCCCGCAGCGCCCCCGCTTTTTCCTCCAGATCCCCCCGCAGGCGCGCCAGTTCCGCCACCAGCCGGGCGGCCTTGCGGTCGGCCGCGTCGAAGAGGTGCGTTCCGGAGAGGTGCCCTACCGCCCGCGCCCGCACCGCCGGGCTCTCCTTCAGGAGAAACGGCGGGTCGAGCTGGTGGGCCACGTGAAGCTCGAAACTCGCCCCTTCGAGTTTAAGGGGCCGCACCCCCGTAAGCTCCTCAACCTCCTTAGGTACCTCCCGGCCGAAGCCCTCCAGCACCAACGGCTCCTGCCCGGGACGGCGGATCTCGTAGCGGTTGGTCTTCCCCCGGCGCTCCCGCACAATCACGAGGCCCCCCGTGAACTCCGCGGTCACCCGGCAGTAATCCGCGCCAACCCGGATAAAATTTGCCCCGTGGGGCCTATTGTAAAAAAGCCAGCGCAGCGCCCGGACAACAGCCGATTTCCCCTGGTCTGACTCCCCGAGCAGTACTGTCACCGCCGGGGCCAGGTCGATCGCCGTGTAGCGGTGCGACTGGAAATTTTCAAGGATTAACCGCTTAAGCCGCAACCCTTACTCACCTCCTCGCGGACCTCGGCCCAGAGCTTCATAACCTTCGCCTGCAGCGCCGCAAACTCCGGTCTTTCCTTCATCCCCGCCAACACCCGGGAGAGGATCGCTTCCGGATCGCTCCGGGTAAAGGCGCCTGGCTCAGCGATCTGCCGGACCATCTGGAGAAACTCCTGGCGCTTCCGCGCCCGAAAGGCCGCGTCCTCAATGGCGCCACGGTCGAGCACCTCCTCACCGGGACGGGCGCTTTTAAGCCTTATCGTTTCGTGCCGCGCCCCGGCTCCCTCCAACCGGATGAGGACCACGGCAGGCCAGCGGCTCAGCTCCCCGGGACTTGCGGAAAGCCGGACGAGCGCACCGGGATTAAGGAACCACCGGCCATCCCGGCAAACGTCTTGGTAGCCCAAGTGGTAATGCCCGCAAAGGGTGTAGTCGGCTTGGGTCCGCACCGCGATATCGTCGATCAGGGTGTACTTCACCATCGGTCCGAAGCTCCGGTCGAGCAGGGCGCCGTGACAGACGTGGACCGCCACGTCGCAATTTTCTTTTTTAACGATATAGTCGTCGCCGCCGTCGTCGATGGCAAAGTGGTAAGGGGCACCGGTTAGCTGAACCCGAACGTTACCGTCATCAAGGTATACCGGGCGCTTATCGAGTAACCGGACCACCCCCCAGCGCCCTAAAAAACCGAGCAGCGTCCGCATCAGCGTCTCGGGGTTCTGCCCGTGGAGGTCGTGGTTGCCCGGAACGATGAAAAGCGGCGCTTCGATTTGCCGCAAGATACTCGCGAACTCCCCGGCCACGCCCAAGCCGGGAACGGGCACGTCGAAGAGGTCGCCGCCGTGAAGCACCGCGAAAACGCGGTGCTCGGCCGCGAGTGCCGCCACCTCGCTTAGCTTCGCCTTGAGCGTGGCTACAAAGTCATCTGTCCGGTTGCGGGGCGCTACCCCGCGCAGGTGCGTATCGGTAACAAAAAGGAGCCGCATCAAAACCCCGCCATTTTTATCGGTCGGCTGGCGCCCGTTACCTGAACTAGCGTCGCCCCCTAACTCCCAACGTCGAGCGTAGAACGTAGCACGTACCGCATCCCGCCGAACGCCCGGTTGGGCCGCGCCTCCAACCGCCCCTCCGCCGCCCAGCGTTTGAGCGCCCCCCGCAGCTCCGCCTCCGTCACCCGCCGGTCGAGGCTCTGCTGGCAGTGGTTGAGGCAGGCCGCGAAATCCACCTCGGTGAGATAACCCCGGTTGGCGTCCAAAAACGCCCGCACCGCCGGCCAGAGGTCCTCGCCACAAGCCGCCAGGTGGCGCCGCCACTCCACAAAGGGGTCCTCCGCATGGGGGCTGCGCGTCCAGGAAGCCCGCACCGCCACCGGCACCGTCCGCCCCAAAATGGCCGAAGAAACGAAAGCGTTCCCGGACGATAGGTAGGGCAAGCGCGCCACCTCGTGCGGTCCCAGGTCCGTCTCCCGGCTGATCGTGTCGAGATCCTGCGCCCGCACCGTCCGCAGGATGATCTTGGTGTTGAGCTGCGCGTTCACCGTATCGTCGAGGAGCGCGGGCCGCTGGGTGGCCAGAATCAGAAAAACGCCGTACTTGCGCCCTTCCTGCGCGATTTCCCGGATGACCGCGCGCGCCGGTGCAAAATCCTTCTCGCCTTTCGGTTTCGGCGCTAAGACGTGCGCCTCGTCGGTCACGAGGAAAAAAGGCGGGAAGTAGGGCACGCTCCGCCCGCCCCCGTACTGCAGGTTGTCCCGGTAGCGGCGGCGCAGCCCGAAGAGTTTACGGATGGCGTAGGTCGCGAAAATGCCTAAATTCCGGGCATCACCGCGCACAATACAGGTTTGGCCCTGTTTTAACGCCTCTTCTAATACTTCTGTCCCCTGCGAACCGACCAGGTTGCCCTGCAGGAGGTAATTGAGGCGCCGCAGCACCGCGTGCGCCGTCGCTTCGGCGATGCCGCTATCCCGGTAGTCTCGGTAAACGCCCAGCTTCTCCCGGAACTCTTCCTGGCGGGCCGGGTCCTCGGGGAAGAACCGCGCCGCCGGGTCCTCCCCCCGCTCGAGGACCTCTACCGCGCGCTCGTAGCGGTTCCGCTGGGCGAGCGTGTCCGCTAACAGCCACAACCGCCGCCGGTAAGTTTCCGCGCTGTCTCCCTGACGCCACAGGAGCCGCGCGCAATGCTCCATCTGCTCCGTCCAGCCGTCCATCACCGCCCGGAAGAGGGTCACGAGGTCCCCCACCGTAAGCTCCTCGAAACGCACGCTCACGTTGCGCCCCAGGGTAAAAACCCGCCACCGGCCGGTCAAGGCCGCCGTCCTTTCCATAAAAACGGGATCGAGCGCCAGGGCCTGCTCGAAGCTAAGCTCAAAGTGCGGGTCGAAGACCACCGCCGGCAGCCCCTGCGCGATCAACTCCTCTACCAGCACCCGCAGGGCGAAAGACTTCCCGGAACCGGAACCTCCAAAGATGCCGATGTGGGGGTAGCGGCTAAGTTCCGACCACGCGAGGAAAAAAGGCACTCCTTCCGCCGCCCGGACGCGATCCTCCTCCGGAAAGTAGCGAAAAACGCGGTTCTGTAACTCTGGCGGCAGCACGTAGCCTTCCGTCCCCCGCACCACTCCTAAAAGCGCCGCATTTGCCGTCTCCCGCGGCAGCAGCAGTTCCCGGACATCGGCGAAAGAAGCGGGTCGCACCCGCGCCCCCACCGATAGCGGGCAGGAGAGCTCCGCCGTAGCCCGCACCTCGGCGATATAGAAGGTTTCGCCCTGGGGGTTGTAGCCGAGCGCCTGCAGCGTGCCCAAGGTAGCCTCGTCGATAAGCCCCGGTCCCCGCCCCGTATCGGGCAGCAGGGGGTTCACCGCCTGCGTGGCCACCACCTCAACTAGAACGGGCGCCGTCTCCTCCTCAACTACTAAAAACTCGCTCAGCCGGAAGGGCCGCTCCCGCGTTGCCACCTTGGCCCGGTGCTGGTCGGTGATCCCGATTAACCGCAACCGCGTTCCTCCTTTGGCGTTCGACGTTCCGCGCTTTACGTTCTACGTTTCATTCCCGGTAGCGGGATTTTACCGTCGCGAATGACTCCTTTAAAGCGCGCGCCGCGCCCGGTGCGCCGTCAGCAACAATTCCCGCAGCGCCGCCGGAACGGCTGCCGCCACCAGTTGCTCCACCTCCGCCGCCGTCAGCCGCACGTAACGGTCGGCGAGGTCCACTGGCGCCGGAACGCCCCGCCCGTCGGCGGGCGTCAGCGCCCGCAACATCCCTAAAGCCGCCAGGACCGCCTCCTCCTGCGCCCGTAAGAAATCAAAAGCTACCGGCTGCGGGTGCGCCCCGAAGCGGGCGAAAACGGTCCCCGTCCCCTCCCCCTTGCTTAACCCTGGCCCGACAACGAAGGCCTCCCCGACCTCCAGGCAGCCGTAGAGGATCTCCCGGTCGTAGGGGCGGTGCTCGGCAGGCCAGAGGTCGCCCACCGCCTCACCCAAGAGCCGGCCCGAAACCTCCTCGATCACGCCGATGAGCACCCCACCGCCGGCCGCCACCGCCTCTGCCAGCCGCGCAAAAGGCGCCGCCGCCCGCGCCCGGAAATGAACAAAACCGCCGTCCAGGAGCGTAAGCGCCCCCCGCACGCGGCCGGCGACCTCAAGCGCCACTGTGAGCTCTAACTCGGCCATAAGCGCCTTGACCCGCACTTCGGCCGCCGTCTCGACCGGTTGCGCCTCACCCGCCGCTTCGAGAACCGCTCGTTCTTCGGGGAGCAGCGGCGAAAAAAGCCGGTGGCCTACCGCCGGCCCCCCCACAGGGGGCAGGGGCAGCGCCACCGCTTGAATCAACGCCAGGAAGCAGGGGTAGGTTGTCCCTATGGTCTGGCAGGAGCCGTCCACCGCCACCACCGCCCGCTCCGGTTCCCGCGGCGCCACCGGGATAAAACGCCCGACCTTGCGCAGCGCCTCCCGGACCGCCCCTGCCGCCGGCCGCGGAAAGGCGGCAAGCGCCGCGCCAAAACGTTTGAGCTCCGCCAGCGCCCCTTCATTCGCAATCAGCAAGCAACTTACCCTCCACGCAGCCTCTTAAGGGCATCCTATCATACGCCGCGAGCCGGAGCAAGCCTCGTTTTAAACGCCGGCCGCCGGAG
>NZ_JBRAIN010000003.1:0-9869 GCF_052743955.1 Thermodesulfitimonas sp. | reverse complement strand
GCCGGAGCAAACCGCTTCAAAAACGCGGCGGGGCTGACTATGGGTGTTGCCCCGAACTTCGCCAGCGCGAGCAGATGCTGGTCACCCGAGACAATATAATCCGCACCGGCCGCCGCTGCGCACTCCAGGACGCGGTTGTCGGAAGGATCATCGGTTACCACGTCGAGCACGGATTTCGGTAGGACAGTTACCGTGTTCTCGAGTTCGAGCAATGACTCTATAACCTTTTTTCTCTCTACCGCAGTACCGGCACTGCGGAACTTGGGCCGAAGCAACACCCCGAGGTACTCCTCGATCAGCGCAGGACTCACGGCGACCGTGAAAGCGCCGTCGGCCCACAGCTCAACCACCCTTCCGGGGGGGCCGCCGGGTACCAGGACGCCCGAGACCACAACGTTAGTGTCCAGAACGACGATCATGTCCTTGCCCTGAACGCCCGGACCTCTTCCTCCACGTCCACCTCGGTGATCCCGGCCCTCGCAGCGCGGGCGCGGAGGTCGGCCAGGGCGAGCTTCAGAGCCAT
Organism: Thermodesulfitimonas sp.; assembly: GCF_052743955.1. Classification (NCBI taxonomy): domain Bacteria; kingdom Bacillati; phylum Bacillota; class Clostridia; order Thermoanaerobacterales; family Thermoanaerobacteraceae; genus Thermodesulfitimonas; species Thermodesulfitimonas sp. Next base: position 9,346 of record NZ_JBRAIN010000003.1, on the reverse strand, counting down.
CCTCTTGTTCTCCTCCACCGCCCGGCGGAGGGCGCGGTACTCCTCACAGCTAATAAGCACCGCCTTCGGCTCGCTGTTGACGGTTATCACCACCGGAGGTTCACCCCGGGCCAGCGAATCGAGAAACTGAGAGAGCTTCGGCCGGATCTCGTTGATGCCTGCGATCCGCTCCATATTGTTTTCTCCTTTCGGGATAGCAGAATGAATCCGGTAATCTTTACATTATTGTAACCGCTGCCGCAAAATTCATCAATTCCTGTAAAGCCTGTTTCCCGGTGGAAAAAGCTATCCAGTTCCCCTATCTTTCTGCCCGGACCGCCACCCAGTCGTTCAGGCGAGCAACTTCGCGAACCGCGAAATCTTTTTCCAGCGCCGCCGTGACCTCGGCTTCCCGGGGGGCCGCGATGCCGCCGGCGATAAAGGTGCCGCCTGACTTGAGGTGCCGTGCCGCTTCAGGAGCGAAGGCGATGATAACGTCGGCGACAATATTGGCCACGATGACGTCGGCCGGCTCGTCAACGCCCTGCAGCAAGTCACCCGCCACCACGCGGACCACTGCCGCGACACCGTTGCGGGCCACGTTCTCGCGCGCGACCCGCACCGCCACCGCATCCTCGTCCACCGCCACGACCCGGCTGGCACCAAGACGCGCGGCGGCAATGGCCAGGATGCCGGAGCCAGTGCCAACGTCGCAAACCACATCTCCCGGCTTCACCACCCGTTCCAGCAATTCCAGGCAGAGCTGCGTGGTGGGATGAGTGCCGCAGCCGAAGGCCATGCCGGGGTCGAGGGTGATAACCAGATCGTCCGGCAACGGCGCGTAATCCTCCCAGGACGGCCGGATAACAAGGCGTTTTCCTACCCGAAAGGTCCGGTAGTGACTCTGCCAGAGGCGGAGCCAGTCTGTTTCCGGCAGCTCCCGTACCTGCACTGGACAAAGCACGAATCTGGAAAGAAGCGCAATAATTTCTTCGCTCTGCCCGGCCCGTTCCTCAGGTAGGTAACCCTTGACATGCACCGGACCTGCCTCCTCCGGAGAATGAGGCCCCGGCCCGCCGGTGCTGATCTCCACGCCGTAGCCGGTCAACTTGCAGAGAAGCGAACCCACCAGATCCACCGCTTCCGGCCGCACCGTAACCGTGATTTCTATCCATTTCATTATCCCTATAGCCTCCTCCGCAGCCATTATACCATATTTTGTTGTTGCCCTCCGGTCCAGGCCCGAAAAGGCTGTTTATTTTGGCGGTTAGCGGTGTTATAATCCTTTTTATAGATGGCGAAAATGCGCTTGCGGCGCACGAGCGCACCAGGGGTAAAAGGGGAGATGGCCGTGGAGACAATCGGTATCGGTCTCTTGGGTTTCGGCACCGTGGGGCGTGGTGTTTATCGCGTCCTGCAGCGAAACCGGGAACTAATCACCAACCGTTTGGGCGCTACCCTCAAGGTACGCAAAGTGCTCGTCCGGGACCCGGAGAAGGACAGGGGTATCGCCGTGCCACCGGACCTCTTTACCGCCGATCCGGCGGCAGTTCTCGCCGACCCCGCCGTTCAGATTGTGGTCGAAGTGATGGGGGGCATCGAGGCGGCCCGCCGCTACGTAACGGAAGCCCTAACCAGGGGAAAGAGCGTGGTGACGGCTAACAAGGACCTGCTCGCTGCCCACGGACAGGAACTCTTCGCGGCCGCTACGGCGAGCGGGGCCGACCTTTTCTTTGAAGCGAGCGTCGCCGGCGGTATCCCGATCATCAAGATCCTTAAGGAAGCGCTGGCGGGCAACCGCATCATAGAAGTGATGGGGATTGTCAACGGCACCACTAACTACATCCTGACCAAGATGAGCGAGGAAGGAGCCGCGTTCGCCACGGTCCTGCAAGAAGCCCAGGCAAAAGGATACGCCGAGGCCGACCCGACCAGCGACGTTGAGGGACTCGATGCCGCCCGCAAGATCGCTATCCTCGCCTCCATCGCCTTCAACTCCCGCGTGAAATTAGAAGACGTTTACCTTGAGGGCATCACGCGGGTAACGCCCGAAGATATTCGCTATGCCCGCGAACTGGGCTACGTGGTGAAACTCTTAGGCATCGCTCGCGAAACGCCGGAGGGGATTGAGGTGCGGGTTCACCCCGCCCTGGTGCCGGTAGCGCACCCGCTCGCGGCGGTGCGGGATGTCTTCAACGCCGTGTTTGTGCGGGGGGATGCGGTCGGCGACACGATGTTTTACGGGCGCGGCGCCGGCGAACTTCCCACGGCCAGCGCGGTAGTCGGGGATATCATCGCCGCGGCCCGGAACATCCGCTACCAGATGCGGGGAACGACGGGCTGCACCTGTTTTGAAACCAAGCCCGTAAAACCGATTACGACGGTGGAAACCTCCTACTACCTCCGCCTCCGCGTGACGGATAGACCGGGCGTTCTGGCCGGCATCGCCGCCGCTTTCGGGAATAACATGGTGAGCCTGGCGGCGGTGATCCAAAAGACGACGGGCGCAATCGCGGAATTAGTGCTCGTCACCCACCGGGTGCGCGAGGCGAATCTGCGGGCCGCGGTCGAAGAACTGCGCCGGCTGCCGACCGTGGAAGCGGTGGCCAACATCATCCGGGTCGAAGAGTGGTATGGCGGTTAGGGCCAGAGTAATAGTCCCCGCGACCACGGCAAACCTCGGCGCGGGCTGCGACTGTGCCGGCCTTGCCCTCGCGCTCTATAATAAGGTTGAGCTCACCGTGGCCGGAGAGAGGCTCCGGATCACGGTAAAGGGTGAAGGGGAAAGGAACATCCCCCGGGATGAAGGGAACCTGGTCTATCAAGCGGCCAGGCGCGTCTGGAACGCGACTGGCTTTCCGGTCCCCGCCGGGGTCCAAATCACGCTCGAAAGCGCCATCCCGGTAGGCGCAGGCCTCGGTTCGAGCGCCGCAGCGATCATCGGCGGGATGTTAGCGGCAAACGCCCTTAGCGGCGCAAAACTGACCCCTCAGGAAGTACTGGATTTAGCGGCCGCGCTGGAGGGGCACCCGGACAACGTAGCGGCAGCGTTTTACGGGGGCGCCGTCGTGGCGGTTGTTGAAGGGAAGCGGATCCTGACCCTCAGGTTCCCGGTAGCGGCAGAACTGCGGGCCGTGGTAGCCGTTCCTGCTTTCTCCCTTCCTACCGCGCAGTCCCGGCGGGTTCTGCCCCCCTCTTACGTGCGGGAGGACGTTCTTTTTAACGTTGCGCGGGCGGCCCTCCTGGCCGGCGCGCTGGCCTGCGGGCGCTACGACCTGCTACGGGCGGCAATGCAGGACCGGCTCTACCAGCCCTACCGCGCCCCGCTGGTACCCGGACTGAACGAAGTGCTCGCCGCCGCCCTTAAAGCCGGCGCCTGCGGGGCGGCTTTAAGCGGGGCGGGGCCCGCGGTAGTGGCGCTGACCACGCAGGACGCCGCGGCCGTTGGCGACGCGATGGGGACCGCTTTTGGGGCCGCGGGGGTTCAGGCGCGGGTTTTGATTCTGGAACCGGACGCGGCCGGCGCCCGGGTAGAACGGTTTTAGCTGCGCAACATTTCGCTTGCTGGTTATATAATAATGGCTTATTGACAGAAGCAAGTCAGGAGAGTGTGGCAATGTTGATTGTTCAGAAGTTTGGCGGCAGTTCGGTGGCCAATCCGGCGCGGATTAAGCGTGTTGCCGACCGCGTCTGGCGCACGCGCCAGGAAGGGAACGAGGTGGTAGTGGTCGTTTCCGCCATGGGCGATACCACGGACGAGCTTATCGCCCTCGCCCGGCAGTTAAGCGATGATCCGGCGGCGCGCGAGATGGACCAGCTCCTGGCGACGGGCGAGCAGGTATCCATCGCCCTGTTAACCATGGCCCTCCACGAATTGGGCGCCCAGGCGATCTCGCTCACCGGCCCCCAGGCCGGCATTACCACTGATGGCGTCTACGGCAAGGCGGCGATTACGGGGGTTGCTGCGGCACGGCTCCGCGCGGAACTCGCCGCGGGGAAAATCGTCGTGGTGGCAGGCTTTCAGGGCCTCGCGCCCAACGGCGACGTTACGACCCTCGGACGGGGCGGCTCCGACACGACCGCGGTAGCCATAGCGGCGGCGCTCCAAGCAGACCGCTGTGAGATTTACACCGACGTGGACGGGGTTTATACCGCAGACCCCCGGGTGGTACCGGAAGCGAGCAAGCTGCCGGTGATCTCGCACGACGAGATGCTGGAGCTTGCCAGCCTCGGTGCGGTGGTCCTCCACCCGCGCTCGGTGGAATTAGCAAAACTTTACGGGGTGCCGTTAGTGGTGCGGTCAAGCTTCAACGACAATCCGGGAACACTCGTTAAGGAGGATGACGGGATGGAACGCGCGCACATGGTGAGCGGCGTCGCGTACGATCTGAACGTCGCCAAAATCGGCATCTTCGACGTACTGGACCAGCCGGGGATCGCGTACCGGCTTTTCGCCGCGCTGGCCGAAGAAAAGATTAACGTGGATATGATCATCCAGGGGGCGACCCGCAACGGCCGGAACGACATCGCCTTCACCGTTTCCCGGACCGATCTAAAAAAGGCGCTGGCCGTGGTCGAAAAGGTAAAGGAGGCCGTCGGCGCCAAGGGCTACACCTACGACGACCGGGTAGCGAAGGTTTCGATTGTGGGCGCCGGGATGATCACCCGGCCCGGGGTGGCAGCGACGATGTTCGAAGCGCTGAGCGCAGAAGGGATAAATATCGAGATGATCAGCACCTCAGAGATCAAGGTTTCCTGCATAATCAAGGAGAACGAAGCGCAAAGGGCGGTGCAGGCGCTGCACCGGAAGTTCGGGCTCGACGCGGTGGGGCAGAAATAGAGCCGCAGCTTTACCAGGACTCCGGAGGCGGCCGTAAAAAACGGGAAGGTCAGGCCATGCCGGCCCGGCCGCCCTTCTTGCCGTTTTGGAGTAACCGGGCAAGTTCCACCAGTATTTCCCCTTTCGGGCGTTCTTTCTGGCGCCCGGCCTCCGCCGCCGCCAGAGCGAGCACCCGGGTAACAAATTCCTCCACCTCCCGGGAGGAGGCGATACCCGCACTCTCCCTGCCAGGCTCGCCGCCTCTGTAGTAAGCCGCAAGTGCCGCCCGGAAATCTCTCTCGTACCGGTCAAGGAGCAACCGCAGGTAGCGCGCGGCACCGAAGATATTCTCGACCGGGTCGAACGGGTTCTGCAGCCTCAGAAACCTGGCAACTTCCGGAGAAAGTTGCATAATCCCCATTTTTCCGCCGGGAGAAATAAAATCCGCCCTTTTCCCCGAAAGCACGGCACCAATTGCCCGCAATAACGCCGGGGAAAGCGCGTAACGCCGGCCGGCCGCGCGGAAGACGGCACCGTAAAGCTGATCGTTTATCCGGCAGGACGGTGATGATTCGGTGGCGGCGGCAAGGAAGTCACGCGGCTGAAAAGAGACGCCATCGTCCCACCCGTTCGGCGAAAAATCGATCTCCCGCACCGGGTTTCACTCCGTAAATCGTGCTGTAGGTTTATGGTTCAGCGCTATCAGCGGTTTCTCCTGCCGCTGATTTTTAGTTGTTTTGTCAGAAAAGATCGGGGGTTAGCGGAACCGGTGCTCCGTCCCGGCAAGGAGGCGCCGGATGTTGCTCCGGTGGCGGTAAATGGCAACACCAGCCGCCACCGCCCCGAAAAGAATGTAGGGCCAGGAGTAGTTGAAGGCGGCAATGAGTAGCGGCAGGCTACCAGCCGCGATAATGGAGGCCAGAGAAACGTAGCGACTCAAAGCGAAAACGAAAGCCCAGACTAAAAGGGCGCCGCAGGCTGCCCCCGGTGTGAGCATGATGAAGACGCCGAGCGCGGTGGCAATCATCTTACCGCCGCGAAAGCGAAGGAAGACCGACCAGCTATGACCGGCCAGGGCGCAGGCGCCCGCAACCACCGCCGGCCACTCACCGGCGCGGCTGCCTAAATAGACGGCCGCCGCCCCTTTGCCCACGTCGCCGGCCAGCGCCAATAGACCGAAGGCCGGACCCAGCGTCCGCCAGACGTTGGTGGCGCCGATGTTACCGCTGCCGTGCCGGAAAATGTCTATCCCCCGGGCGCGGGCTAACAGGTAGCCGGTGGGAAAAGAGCCAAGAAGGTAAGCGACCAGGGCAATACCTATCAGTTTCAGAAAAACCACCTCGCCTGCCGCCAAGCGCGCTTCTGTACCAGCAGATTTTCACCTTATGCATCCGCTGCTGTTTTTTTATTCAGGATACAGGGAGAAGAGAAAAAAGACAAGCCGCAATTCGCCGCTTTTCGGCAGAATGTGTCTCCCCCCCCGGGTTTCGTCTTCAGTATATGAAGAAAGGTCCTTCGGAGAAAGCCGGGGGTAAGGTTTTTGGCAGCCGGGCGGGCTCAAACCTTCTTCTCCCGCTTGCGCCGCAACTTGAAGCGGACCGGCGTTCCGGTGAAGTCGTAGGCAGCGCGCAACTGGTTTTCGAGGTAACGGCGGTAGGAAAAGTGCACTAACGCCGGGTCGTTAACGTAAAGTAAAAAAACAGGGGGATTAATCCCGACTTGGCGCCCGCGGAAGATCTTCAGGCGCTTACCGGCTGCCTGGGGCGGCGGGTTGCGCAGGGTTGCCTCCTGCAGCAGGGCGTTGAGCTCCCTCGCTGGCACGTGCCGGCAAGCGTTGGCCGCCGCCGTATCCACCGCTTCCAAAAGCCGCCCGACACCCTGGCCGGTAGTCGCCACGGTGAAGACCACCGGCGCGTAGCCAATGAAGTCGAGCGCGTAGCCAATCGCCTCGCGGAACGCCGCCGCATCCCGTCGTTCCGCCGGTACCAGGTCCCACTTATTCACTACAACCACCACCGCCCGGCCCGCTTCTTCAATCATCCCCGCAATCCGCTGGTCTTGCGCGGTGACGCCCTCAAGAGCATCGAGCACGAGCACCGCCACGTACGCCCGGTCAATCGCCTTCCGGGCGCGCAGCACGCTGTACCGCTCCACCGGCATATCAATCCGGCTTTTGCGGCGGATGCCGGCGGTGTCGATCAGCACGTAGCTTTTGCCGCCGCGCTGGAAGGGCGTATCCACCGCGTCCCGTGTCGTCCCGGGGATCTCGCTTACAATCACCCGCTCCGCGCCTAAGATCGCGTTTACTAGCGAGGACTTCCCCACGTTCGGCCGCCCGACAATCGCCACCCGCAGGGCCTCATCGTGCTCCTGCCGGGGCGACTTCTCCGGAAGGCGCGCCACAATCGCGTCGAGGAGGTCGCCGGTGTTAAGCCCTTGCGCCGCCGAAACCGGCAGGGGCTCCCCCATCCCGAGGGCGTAAAACTCCCCAAGGGCAGGCGGCGGGTCGAAGCGGTCCACCTTATTGGCCACCAGAAGCACCGGCTTCCCCGCCCGGCGCAGGAGGTCCGCCACCACCTTATCTTCAGGCATTAGTCCCGTCCCAGCATCAACGACGAAGAGGGCGAGATCGGCTTTTTCCAGGGCTTGCGCCACCTGACGCCTGATGCCCGCCTCGATAACCCCCTCCGGCGCGGCCACCACACCGCCCGTATCCACCAACAGAAATTTTCGGCCGCTCCATTCGGCTTCCCGGTAAATCCGGTCACGGGTAACACCCGGCTCAGCCTCTACAATCGCCGCCCTTTCCCCGACCAACCGGTTGAAAAGGGTTGATTTCCCCACGTTCGGCCGCCCCACAATCACGACCACCGGTTTCCCGCCCATAACCGACTCCTTTGCCGTTCCGGAATCTCACTCTTTACGAAAACTGCGGCGCGCAAGTTTCACCCCGAGGGCGGCCACGAGCTCGCGCGGGCCGGCCGCCGCCACCACCCGGCAGCCGACTTGGTGGGCCACCGCCGTGCAGGTCATATCGTCGAGGAAGAGGTGCCCGTCCTTCAGCGCCGCGGCGGGGACCACTACGAGTTCGGGCCGCAGCCCCTCCCGGGAAACCGCAGCGAGGGCCGCGCAGATATCCCGGCCGGTAAGCAGGCCGGCCACCGTTACGCTGGTCCCGAAAAAGCGGTTCGTAACAGGCAGTAGCGTTACTTCAAGCCCCGCCACCGCGTTCAGCCGCGCGACCACGGGCCGCAGCACCGGCGCGGCCAGCGTGCCGGTGACCAGGATCGCCCGGCAGGGGGTGGTTTGCGCCGGAAGGCGCTGCTCTACCCGTTTCCAGGCATCGAGAAAACGCCGTACCAGCCCGACCCCGTTCTCTAATTGCGGGAAGCCTTCGTACTCCTTCGTCGCCGGCACCGCTTTTCCTGCCAGGAGGTAAAACTCGTCGGCCGCGAAGACCAATCTGCTGCCGTAGCGCTGGCGGAACTCCCGCTGCCACGCCACCACGTCTTTCAGGAGCGCTGCCGCCGCAGCGGGCGTTACGGGGCGTAATGGATAGAGTCCCGCACGGTGTGCCGTCAGGCCAACCGGCACCACCGCCACCGAACGCACCGCCGGGAAAAGGGACGCCAGATCCCGCACCGTCCGCTCCAGCTCCGCCCCGTCGTTGAGGCCGGGACAAAGGACGATCTGCGTGTGCAGGGTAATGCCGCCCGCTGCCAGCGCTGCGAGTTGCGCCTTGATTTCCGCCGCGCGGGGATTTCCCATCAAGTACGTGCGCAGCTCCGGGTTGGTGGTGTGCACGGAAACATAAAGCGGGCTCAACCGCTGCGCCACAATCCTTTTCAGGTCCCGCCGCGTGCAATTCGTCAGGGTAACGAAATTCCCTTCCCAGAAGGAGAGGCGGTAATCGTCATCCTTGAAGTAGAGGCTCGGGCGGAGTCCCGGTGGTTGCTGATCGACGAAGCAAAAAACGCAACGGTTAGCACACCGGCGGATGCGGCCGAAAGGTGAAACAAAACTTAAGCCCGGTCGCCCCGCTTCCGCCGCTAGCTGGATGCTGAATTCCCTCTCCCCCCGCCGGACGGTGAGTTCCGGTTCGGCAACCGCAAGATAGAAGTAGTAGTCGATGATATCCCTGACCGGCTGGCCACCGATGGCGGTGATCCGGTCGCCAGCCGCCAGCCCGGCCGCAAATGCGGCGCTGCCGGGTTCCACCGCTTTTATCTTAAGCCCGCTCATTAGACCATAAAAAAGCGCAGCCTGCAACTTTCACCGCGCAAAGTGTAAACCTTGTCGGCAATATCCAGACATCACGAATAAATTATCTTGCAGGGGGTTGCCGGCGTCAAGCCTCTTCCGCCGCAAAGCGCACCAGACGCGGGTAGCAGCAGGCAATGGCCCGGTGAAAAAGCCATCGGCCCAAAGGGTAGCCACGGCGGGCAAGCCGCCAGACCACGGACAACCACGTTACGCAGGCGACATCCGGCACCGGGCGGAGAAGCCACTCTGCTTCTCCGAAAAGTTTTTGCCGCGCCCTGAAAAATT
>NZ_JBRAIN010000002.1:29015-37478 GCF_052743955.1 Thermodesulfitimonas sp. | reverse complement strand
ATTTTTCAAAAACGCCGCCGTTGACGGACCGCCTCGTAGATGAGCAGGGAGCTGGCAACCGCAGCGTTCAGCGACTCGGCACCACCCGGCATCGGAATAAAAACGCGCCGGGAAGCAACCCTTATAACCTCGGGCCGCGGCCCGGCCCCCTCACTCCCGATGACCAGCGCCACCGGTCCCGTGAAGTCCGCCGCGTAAAAGGGCGTCTCCCCCCGCGGGTCGGCAACAACCAGCGTCAGGCCCGCCGCCTGCAGAAACCGCAGCGCCTCCGCCCAGGGAAGGTCCTGCACCACCGGCAGGTGGAAAACCGCGCCTGCCGTAGCGCGCACCGCCTTCGGGCTGTAAAGATCAACGGTGCCCGCAAGCAGCAGGGCGCCGGTCGCTCCTGCCGCCTGTGCCGTCCGGATGAGCGTCCCTAAGTTTCCCGGATCTTGAAGCCCGTCTACCACTAAAATTAGCGGCGGCTCCGGACGGAGCAACGCCTCCAGAGCCACCGTCGGTATCCCGATGACGGCCAGAACCCCCTGCGGGGTCTCGGTAGCGGCCACCCGGGAAAAGACCTCGGTGGGTAGTTCGTATAGCGGCACGCCGCGCTGCCGCGCCAGGGTGAAAAGCATCTCCCCCTTCTGAGCCGCGAAGTCAGGCGTAAAGTAGACCCCTTCCACCGGCCAAGCGGAAGCAAGCGCCGCCGCGACCAGACGCGGGCCCTCCGCGACGAATTTTCCCTCTTTCTCCCGGTGGCGCCGCCGGGCAAGACGGATAAGCGCCTTCACCCGCTGGTTATGTTTCCCCAGGCGGATCATTGCTCCAGTCGGCGTAACCGGTCGTTCCGGCCCACCACCACCAGGATATCCCCTTCCTCCACCGTGTGGCGCGCCCCCGGAGAGATGATAATCTCGTCCCCCCGGCGGATCGCCAGAACCGTCACGCCGTATTTCATCCGGATCGCCGCCTCGCCGATCGACTTGCCCACGAACTTCTGCGGTGCAATCAGCTCCATGAGGCTGTAATCGGGCGAAAGCTCGATCTGGTCCACAATGTTGGCCGCAACGAGAGCCCGCGCCACCCGAACGCCCATATCCCGCTCCGGAAAGACCACCTTATCCGCACCTACCTTGGCCAGAACCCTGCCGTGAAGCTCGGATCGCGCCTTGGCCACCACCGTCTTCACGCCCATTTCCTTGAGCATCACCGTCACCAGGATGTTGGCCTGAATGTCTTCGCCGATGGCTACGATCACCACGTCGAAATTCCGGATGCCTAAAGACTTGAGAGCGTGCTCGTCGAGGGCGTCCACCTGCACGGCATGGGTCACGATATCCATCACCGCGTTGACCTTTTCCGCGTCCACATCCACGGCCAACACATCGTAACCCATACGCGAGAGGGTCTCGGCAACGCTGGTCCCGAAGCGACCCAGCCCGATCACCGCAAACTGTTTCATTTCCCCTTCTCCTTCAACCGACCATAATGTTTTCTTCCGGATACCGGAAAGTAACCCGCCGCTGCTGGGCTAGGGCATAGGCGATCGTCAAAGGCCCCAGCCGGCCGATAAACATCGTCAGGATAATCGCGATCTTGCCTACCGGCGTGAGCGCAGGCGTGATCCCTGTAGATAAGCCCACCGTACCGAAGGCCGAGACCGCTTCAAAGAGCAGCCGGAGGAAATCCTTTCTTTCCGCCGCCAGCAGAACGAGCAGCACAAAACCCAGCCAACCAAGCGCCAGCAGGCAGATGCCCGCCGCCTTTAAAACCTGCTGTAGCGGGACCCGGCGCCCGAAAACCTCGGTGGCTTCCCGCCCGGCAGCCAGTGACCAGAGGGTTAGAACCAGCAGGGTAAAGGTGGTGGTCTTGATGCCGCCGCCGGTAGAGGCCGGTGAAGCCCCGATAAACATCAAAAAACAGAGCCAGAGCTGCGTTACCGGCGCCAGCGCGCCGATATCCACAGTGTTGAAGCCAGCCGTTCGGGGGGTAACGGCCTGAAAGAAGGAGGCTAAAACTTTCACCGACCAGGAGAACCCGGCCAAAGTATGCCTCGACTCTAGGACTAGGAAGAAAACCGTTCCGACAGCGAGTAACGCTCCGGTAGTAAGCAACGTAAGCTTTGTATGGAGGGAGAAACGGCGCCACCGCCGGCGCTCGATAACCTCCGCAATCACGGAGAAGCCTAATCCCCCGATGATGATGGGCAGGGCAATGCCGAAGTTTACTACTGGATCCGTCACGTAGCCGGTAAGGCTGCGAAACTGGCCGAAAAGGTCAAAACCCGCGTTGTTAAAAGCGGAGACGGCGTGGAAAAGCCCGTACCAAATATTGTGCGGCCAGGGGTAATCCCGCGCCAGGTGTAGCATCAGAACCAGCGCGAAGAAGCCCTCCACCGCCGCTGTGTAGATGAGAATATAGCGGACCAGCCGGACCATCCCCGCCACGTTCACCTGCCCCAGGGACTCGCGGATGAGGATGCGCTCCTTGAGCCCGATCTGGCGCCCTAACAAGATCGAAAAGATCGTCGCGCTGGTCATTATCCCCAGGCCGCCGAGCTGGATTAAGAGCAGGATCACGGTCTGGCCGAAGGAAGACCAGAAGGTACCGGTATCCACCACCACCAGGCCAGTTACGCAAACGGCTGAGGTAGCCGTAAAGAGCGCCGTCAGGAAACCGGGGGGTTCCCCGGACTGCGTGGCCCAGCTCGTGTTCAAAAGGAGCGCCCCGGCAAAAATAAGCCCGGCAAACCCCAGAACCAATATTTTCGGTGGCGAGAACCGCCACCGGTGCTGCTCCTTCTCGCTACCGGACCGCTTTGGCACTAAATCTGGCCCTAAAACAACTTTTTCTTCCATAACACAATTAGAAATTAGCCCTATTCAAGAATTAAGCATGGTTTTGAAAACCATGCTCAACGAAAATCCGGGCCCAATTGAGTTCTTATTTACGAGCTGAGGCGGGCCTTCGCCACTGCTACGAGCTTGCTAAAGGCCTGCGCGTCATTCACGGCGATATCGGCCAGCACTTTGCGGTTAATCTCCACGCCCGCCTGCCTTAAGCCCCTGATCAGGCGGCTGTAAGAAAGACCGTTCTGCCGGGCCGCCGCGTTGATACGTGCAATCCAAAGGCGTCGGAAGTCCCGCTTCCTTGCCCGGCGGTCGCGGTAAGCGTACATGAGCGACTTCATTACCTGCTGTTTTGCCACCCGGTAAAGCTTTGATTTTGCGCCCCAGTACCCCCGCGCTAATTTCAGGATCTTTTTATGTCGCTTCCGCGTTACCACACTCGTCTTAACCCGCGGCATGCTTTATACACCTCCGTAACGGTAAAAACTTAATAGGGCAGAAGCCGTCTGACGCGCGCCGCATCTCCCGGTGCCAAAACCGTCTTTTTACGGAGCCGCCGGGTCCGCCTGCTCGGCTTACCCACGAGCAAGTGGCTTTTGAAGGGGTGCCACGCCACGATCTTCCCCGTACCCGTTTTCTTGAAACGCTTAGCTGCTCCCCGGTGCGTCTTGATCTTCGGCAACGTTACTCCTCCTTTCCCTGTCCGGCCTGGGAGCCAAAATCATGATCATATTCCTTCCCTCTAGCTTCGGCGGGCGCTCGACCACCGCGATGCTTGCCACCTCTTCCGCCAAGCGCTGCAGAAGCTTTTCGCCGATATGGGGGTGGATGATCTCCCGCCCGCGGAAGATGAGGGTGACCTTCACTTTGTCGCCGTCGTTCAGGAAACGCGAGATGTTACGCGCCTTGACCTGGAAGTCGTGCTCCTCAATGCTCGGCCGCATCTTGATCTCCTTGACACTGATTACCCGCTGCTTCTTGCGGGCCTCCCGGTCCCGCTTGCTCATTTCGTACTTGTACTTCCCGAAGTCCATTATCCGGCAGACGGGCGGCCTAGCCTGCATGGCTACACCTACCAGGTCCAGCTCGCGCTCTGCGGCGATCCGTAAAGCCTCCTTAAAAGGAACGATGCCGATCTGCGTGCCGTCGACATCGATAAGCCTTACCTCACGCGCCTTAATCTCCTCGTTAATCGGAAGATCCTTCGTAATAAGCTTTACACCTCCCAGAATTACCCATAAAGAAAGGCGGATTAACCCATCCGCCTGAAAGCACGCTATTATAAAACTTCTAAAGCCAACCTTACTGGCAGCCCGTGCGCCGTAAGGTGAGAAGCGGATGGCTTCTGCTTTGCCAGCGAAATCTTATTTACTTGCTGGTATTATAACAGACGGCTGCCGCAACGTCAACAAATACCAACGTTTCCCATAGCTATATTTTTCGCGTCTTAATTTCTTCGCGTACCCGGTTAACAAAGGTGGACAGCGGCATCACCCCGAGGTCTCCTTGACTCCGGTGGCGCACCGCTACGGTCCCCGTGGCGGCCTCCCGGTCACCAACCACCAGCATGAAAGGAACCTTCTGGACCTGGGCCTCCCGGATCTTGTAGTTGACCTTCTCGTTCCGGGCGTCAAGCTCCACCCGGATATTAGCCTCCTCTATCTGCCGCGTTACCTCAGCAGCATAAGCGGCGTGGCGGTCGGTAATCGGCAGCACCCGGACCTGAACCGGCGCCAGCCAAACTGGAAAGGCCCCGGCGAAGTGCTCGGTTAAGATGGCCATGAAGCGCTCCAGACTGCCGAAGACGACCCGGTGGAGCATCACCGGCCGGTGGCGCTGCCCGTCTTCTCCCACGTAGTAAAGGTCGAATTTTTCCGGCATCAGGAAGTCTGCCTGGATAGTCCCACACTGCCACGTGCGCCCCAGGCAATCCCGAAGGTGGAAGTCGATCTTCGGGCCGTAGAAAGCGCCGTCGCCCTCATTTACCTTGTAGGGCAGGCCGCGCGCTTCGAGCGCCTCCTGCAGGGCCCCCGTAGCGAGCTCCCAGATCGCGTCATCACCCATCGCCTTCTCCGGCTTTGTGGAAAGCTCCACGTGGTAATCGAAGCCGAAGACTTCCCGGTAGAAATACTCGACGAGATCGATGATCTGCAGGATCTCCTCCTTCACCTGGTCCCGCCGGCAGAAGATGTGCGCGTCGTCCTGAGTGAAACAGCGCACCCGCATTAGCCCGTGCAGAACGCCCGACAGTTCGTGCCGGTGGACCAGTCCCATTTCCGCCAGCCGGACGGGCAACTCCCGGTAAGAGTGGACCCGCCGCTTGAAGACCAGGATGCCACCCGGACAGTTCATCGGTTTGATAGCGTAAGGCTGGTCATCGATTGTGGTAAAGTACATGTTTTCCTTGTAGTGGTCCCAGTGGCCCGAGCGTTCCCAAAGCTCGCGGCGCAGAATGATGGGGGTGCGGATCTCCTGGTAACCCCGGTGCCGGTGGACTTCCCGCCAGAAGGCCTCGAGCTCGTTGCGGATGATCATTCCCTTGGGATGGAAAAAGGGGAAGCCGGGCCCCTCCTCCCGGATGCTGAAGAGGTCGAGTTCCGCCCCGAGGCGCCGGTGGTCCCGCCGCTTGGCCTCCTCAAGACGGTGGAGGTGCTCCTCTAAGAGAGACTTTTTGGGGAAAGAGGTGCCGTAGATGCGCTGCAACATCTTGTTCCGCTCGTCCCCGCGCCAGTAAGCGCCCGCTACGCTGAGGAGCTTGAAAGCCCGGACGTAACCCGTCGAAGGCAGGTGCGGCCCGGTGCAGAGGTCGGTAAACTCCCCCTGGCGGTAACAGGAGATGACCGCGTCGGGCGGCAGTTCGTCGATAATCTCGACCTTATAAGTCTCGCCTGCCGCGAGGAAGGCGGCGCGGGCCTCTTCCCGCGAAAGCTCGCTGCGCTCAAGCGGCAGGTCTTCCTTGATAATCCGTTCCATTTCCGCCTCGATGCGCGCCAGATCCTCCGGCGTAAAGGGCCGCGGTACGTCAAAATCATAGTAAAAACCGTCGGCGATTGCCGGGCCGATCGCCAACTTGGCCTCCGGGTAAAGTCTTTTGACCGCCTGCGCGAGGATGTGGGCCGAGGTATGCCGGTAAACGTCCCGTCCCTCCTCGTCCGCAAAGGTGAGGAAGGTGACCGCCGCCTCCGGCGGTAAAGGCGCACTGAGGTCCACCAGCTTACCGTTTACCCGCGCAACCAGCGCCTCTTTCTGGAGCCGCTGCCCCAGCGTCTTTAAGACATCCGCAGCAGTTACACCGTCCGGAAACTCTTTCCTGTTACCATCCGGGAAGATTACTACCGTCACCGTAACGCCTCCTCGAAAATAGACGTTTAAGCTTATACTGACGGACCTTGGGGGTCCGTTCAACGTTCAACGCTTGACGCGCCGGAAGCGGTGCGTTTTCATCACCATAATAAACAACTCCTAACCCGAATCCCGGCTTCACTCCAGCCCTTAAATAACAAAACCCGCCCCGTTCAGGGACGGGCTTGCGCGGCCCGCGGTTCCACCCTGCTTGGGAGGGAAAACTCCTCCCCGCTCGGCTGCGGGTAACGGTCGCTAACCGTTCCCGGCACTGCAGAAGATAAGCCGTAGAAAATGCACAGGGGAAAGTCCCGTATCCAGCCGCCCCATTGCGTGCCGGGAAAGCTCCGGGGGTGGTACCCTTCTTCAGACGTAACCCAGGAACGCTCTCAGCCACGGCGTTCCCTCTCTGTGGCACCTGGAAGAGGGCATGTTCCCGTTCATCGCCTTTTCGTTTTTCGCTTGCTTCCCCTTTTTATACTAAGAGCCGGCCGCTCCTGTCAACCGGAAAAGTAGCAAAAAAAGCGCCTGGAGACCACCGATAAGCCCGCCAAGTACAGCGCCCATCACTTCGATATGCTTGATCTCCTTGCGCGCAACGGTAAAAACGATTCGCTCTAAATCTTCGAGGGGAAAGGCGTTGAGCCTTTCTTCGACCAATTGCCCAAGGCTCACCTCTTGTTTCATCGCCCCCCCGAAAGAATCGACCAGCGCCGTTACCAGTAGAGGAAGGTAATCGCCTACAAGGTCGCTTACGGCCTCGGCTAACGGCCTTTTAACCGCCACTGGTACCCAGTCCGGCACCTTCGCGAGCACCGCCCGCCGGACCGCCTCCCGCAGAAGCGAAGCCGCCCGTTCAGCCACCTCCCGTTCGCGGAGCCGCTGCAGGATGGCGTCGACCGACAAGACTTCCCGCTCGATAACCTCACCCGCGCACCGCGCTAACTCGTAGCGGCGCCGCGGCAGAACCCCCTGGAGGGTCCACCGCCAGATCCGGTAGGGCCTATAAGGTCGGAAGAGGAGCTTTATCGCCAGCAGGTTCGTAATCCAGCCGATAAAAGCTCCAACTAATGGAAGCAGGATAAGGTTAACGTAAAACATTTTGGCCTGCGGGAAACGCTCCCGCTATGCTAACAGATGCGAGGCAGGGGTGTTCCCGCAAGCATATCCAAAAATTTTGTGCCGCCGAAAGCTGTCTTAAGGTAAGCATCGCCCCGGCCGGAGCAAACTTCACCGCTGAGCGCCGCCTCTTGGCCTAGAGGGTGACGGCGTAGCACACCGAGCGCCTTTTCCCCGTCCGCAGCAGGGACAACGGCCATGAATTTCCCTTCGTTCGCCAGGTAGAGGGGGATCCAGGCCCAAAAGCGCCGCTGCCCCCTTCACCTCGGGCCGGACGGGAATTGCGTCCTCTTTCAGGATGATATCGCACCCGGCCGCCAGCGCAATCTCCTTGGCCGCCGTGGCCAGACCCTCGCGGGTGAGATCACGCATCAGCTTTACGCCCGGCACTGCGGCCAAGAGCTCCCCGATGATACCGCTAAGGGGCGCGCAGTCGCTCCTCACCTGCCCGGCAAAGCCGAAGCCCTCCCGTAGCGATAAGATGGTCATCCCGTGCTCCCCGATCGGCCCGTTGATTATAATCTGGTCGCCTGGCGCAAGACGTGCGTAACCCAAATCGACCCCGTCGGGAATAAGCCCTACCCCCGTCGTGTTGATAAAGAGCTGGTCGAGATTTCCCCGTCCTACAACCTTGGTGTCACCCGCTACTATCTCTACCCCCGCTTTGGCGCAAGCCGCCGCCATCGAGGCCACGACCCGCTCTAGTTCTGCAAGCGGGAGCCCCTCTTCGATTAGGAAAGAGGCCGTGAGGTAAAGAGGCTTCGCCCCTACCACCGCCAGGTCGTTTACCGTGCCGCAAACCGCAAGCTTTCCAATATCCCCGCCCGGAAAAAAGAGGGCTCACCACAAAAGAGTCGGTGCTCACCGCCACCCGGCATCCAGAAAGCTCAAGCGCCGCCGCGTCGGTCAGGCTTTGGAGTGTCCGGCCCGGGAAGTAGCGGAGGAATAACCCCGTGATGAGTTCGTGGGTCAAGGCACCGCCGTCCCCGTGGGCTAATAGCACCACGTCATTCTTACGCATGGTTCGTTCTCTCCTTATAATGGCGTTCAAACTGGTAATAGGCAGCACAGGCCCCTTCAGACGAAACTATGCAGGGACCAACCGGGGAGGTGGGATTGCAAGCAACGGCAAAAAGACGGCACTCTTTAGGCGTAAGCTTTCCTTTGAGGA
>NZ_JBRAIN010000002.1:0-28915 GCF_052743955.1 Thermodesulfitimonas sp. | reverse complement strand
GCACACCCGGCAGGGACCCGCAGCGTTACTGGTGGCAGTGCGAAACGTACCGCTGCGTCGAAGGTCGCAAAAGGGGCCGCCAGTGTAAGCCCGCTACCCGGGATAACCCCGAACCCGCGCCAGGAGGCGTCACTAACCTGGAAAACCGCCGCTATCTGGCGCTGCGCGATCTTATTCCCTTCCTCCCGCACCACCCTGGTGTAGCCGTTTACCACCCGTGGCTCTTCTTCCCACATCATCTTTAGTATCTGCCTGATACCCTCTAGAATATCGTTGGTTTCAAAGCCGGTAATCACAGCCGGCAATCGAAACGCTTCCAGGAAAGAATAAGCCCGGCGACCGATGATAGCGCTCATGTGACCCGGCAGGATAAAGCCGTCAACCTTGATCTCCGGGTCATCAAGGAGCGCCATGGCGCTGGCGGAACAAGCTTGTGATTGACGTAGACGCTAAAGTTCTTGATCTCCCGCGCTTTAGCCTCCTGGATGCTGGCAGCAACTGCCGGTACCGTCGTTTCAAAGCCAACACCGAGAAACACGAATTCCCTTTCCGGATGCGCCGCCGCCCAGGCCACTGCGTCCGCCGGAGAATAAAAGATGCGGACATCCGCGCCGGCCGCCCGTTCTCGCTCCAGCGAGGAATCGCTGCCGGGTACTCGGACCATATCCCCGAAAGTACCCACCGTCACGCCGGGAAGGCGGGCAAGCGCTACCATCCGGTCAATATCGGCATAACCGGTGACGCAGACAAGACACCCGGGACCGCTGCGGAGGTCAAGCAGATCTCCCAAGAGGCTGCGCAAGCCCGCCCGGGAGATGGCCACCGTATGGGTACCGCAGACCTCCATCAAAACCACCCGCCGCCCAAGCCGGTCAGTAATCTTGGCGGCCAGGCGCCGCACCTCTTTAATCAGTGCCCGCGCGATCTCCGGATCGCGGAACTTCATCAAAAACTCCTTCATGTGCTAATAATTCCTCCCATAACCGGATTCGTTCCAGCGCCTCGGCTACATCCATCTTTTCAATCGCGTAGCCTGTGTGGACCAATACGTACTCGCCGACTGCCACCTCGCCGACAAGAAGCGCGCTGATCCGCTGGCGGAGGCCAAAGGTTTCGATTTCCGCCAACTGCTTTTCCGGCCATACAGACACGATTTTACCAGGAATTCCTAAACACATTCTGTAGCCCTCCTATAAGCGATTACGGCTTGTCCGAGGCTCAATCCTCCGTCGTTCGGGGGCACCTGCCGGTGGTAGAAAACCGTAAAGCCTTCCCGGGTCAAGAGCTCCTTACCGCGTTCAAAAAGGTAACGGTTCTGCCAGGTACCCCCGCTCAAAGCCACGTGGGTGAGACCCGTTGCTTCCCGGACCCCCCTAACGGCCTCCAGGACCATAGATAGAACGGTATTATGAAAACGGGTAGCGATAAACTCGCGGGGCGCGCCCTGCCGGAGATCCGCAAGCACCCCGGTTAAAATCCCGGCGGGCGAAATCACCTCCCCTTCGAAAGTGAAAGGATAAGGGGAAAGCGCCTTCCCTTCTTCTGGCGCCAGCGCCGTCTCCCCTAATTCCACCGCCGCCTGCCCTTCGTAGGTCGCCTCCCAGCAGATGTCGAGAAGCGCCGCCACGGCATCGAAGAGGCGCCCGCAGCCGCAGGCCAGCGGCGAATTGAAGCGTTTTCTTACGAGGTATTCGACAACCTCAAGCTCCCTTCCCTTTCCCCCGAAAAGCGCCGCCGCCGCCTCGGCCCCCTCATCCCCTAAGAACGTCAGCAGGTAAGAAACAGCCATCCGCCAGGGCTGCCGGATTCCCTGCTCCCCGCCCGGCAGCGGCGCGTAAGCGAGGTGGAAATGGCGCTTAAAAGCAGTATAATCACCGCTTAAAATTTCAAAGCCCCAAAGGTTCCCGTCCTCCCCGTAACCGGTCCCGTCGAGGATAATCCCGATAGCTGGCGCCGTCGCCTCATTCTCTGCAAGGCACGCCGCTAAGTGAGCGTGGTGGTGCTGAACACCCACGTGTACGCGCGCCGGAATACTTTCCGCAATACGGGAAGAGCGGTAGCCAGGGTGGAGGTCGTAGCCTACTACCTCCGGCTCCACACCCAGCAGGCGCTGAAAATTGACCAGGCTCGCGAAAAGATTCTCTTCCCCCTCCAGATTGTCGAGTTCGCCGATATGCTGGCTCAAGAAAGCCTCTCCCTTTTTCAACAGGCAGAAGGTATTCTTCATCTCCCCACCGATCCCAAGAACTACCGGGCCCTCCCCTGTAGGCACCCGGACCGGCCGCGGGACGTAACCCCGAGATCGCCGGTAAAGCTGCACTTCGCCCCCCACAACGGCAGCGAGCGAATCGTCGCAGCGGTTCACGATCGGGCGGTTGTGGAGGAGGAAATAGTCGGCTATCCCCCCGAGTTCCTGGTAAACCCGCTCGTTATCCTTGCAAAGGGGCAACTCACTGTAGTTGCCGCTGGTCATTACGAGAAGCGCAAAAGGTCCGTCAAAAAGCAGTAAGTGCAGCGGCGTATAAGGAAGCATCACCCCGAGCGTCTTTAGCCCCGGCGCCAGCTCCTCCGGAAGCGGGACGCCCGGACGGCGCCGTAAAATTACAATCGGCGCCTGCAGCGATCGCAGCAGTTCCTCTTCCGCTTCGCTCACGAAACAGTAGCGCCGCGCCGTGGCGATGTCCCGGCACATCACGGCAAAGGGCTTATGGCTGCGGCCTTTCCGCTGCCGCAGCGCCCGCAACGCCTGCCGGTTAAAGGCGTCGCAGCAGAGGTGAAAACCACCGAGGCTTTTAAGCGCTATAATCTTCCCTTCCGCCAGGGCGCGCCAGCAGTTTTCGCGCCAATCGCCAGGCACCAGGTTCCCCTCGGCGTCACGGAGCTCTACCTGTGGCCCACAAGCGGGACACGCTACGGGCTGGGCGTGAAAGCGCCTGTTGGTAGGGTCATGGTACTCCCGGGCGCAATCAGGACACATCGCAAAGCCCGCCATCGAAGTCTTGCCCCGGTCGTAAGGCACCGCAGTAATAATGGTAAAACGTGGCCCGCAGTTGGTGCAGTTGGTAAAAGGGTAGAGGTAACGTCGGTCTCGCGGGTCAAAGCTCTCCCGGGCGCAATCAGGACAGAGCGCTACGTCGGGCGGTACTAACGCCTCTTTCTCTGCCCCTTCGGCACTGAAAGCGATCTCAAAGCGCGTGTAACCCACAGGCGCCAGTTCTTCATGTTCAACGTGCACGATCCGGGCTAACCGCGGCGGCTGCTGGGTGATCCTTTCCAGAAGCTCCTGCACCTTCCTGGGCTCCCCCTCTGCCTCGACGAGCACCCCGCGGGCATCGTTGAGGACAAAGCCGCAAAGCCCTAAAGCCGTAGCCGTGTTGTAAACAAAGGGCCGGAAACCCACCCCCTGCACAATACCTTTTATTCTGATCCGGTACCGGATCCGGCCGCCCTTTTCCGCAAAAACATCGTTTCTATCCACCTGCACCATTCCTCCACCCCTTCGCCGGTCCTGGCGGAAAGAATAAAAACCTTAACCTCCGGATTCAGGGCCCTAATTTCGCCGGTCACACCGGCGAGATCGAAATCGGTAAAGGGCAGCAAATCCGCCTTCGTAGTTATCACCGCACCGGCGCTCCTAACTCCTCACACGCCCGCGCCACCATCGGGGCGTCTAGGTGGCAGATGCCGGCGGTATTAACCTGAACAACCGCCGTCCCCTTCCCGGCTATTCGTTCCGCATCACGGGTGGTATAAATATCGCCCTCGATCACGCCGATGCGAAACCGCCCGCCGAACCGAACTAACGTCTGTTCCAAAAGCGTCGCCTTGCCAGCCCCGGGCGAGCTAATCAGATTCACCACCAGCGTCCCCGCCGCGGCAAAACGTGCCCGGTTCTCTTGGGCCACGGCAGCATTCGCCTTTAGCAGGCGCTGCCCCATTACAACTTTAACCGTGACTCCCATCTTCTCCGTCGTCTCCTTCATAGTACTCGATAAAGAGTTCGTCACCGCTTATTATTTCCATTCGCTCCCCGCATGCGGGGCAGAAATAGGTAAGATACTCAGGTCTAGTTTCTGTGCCGCAGGCGGTGCAGCGGAGCACCAGCGGCCGCTCCTCGATTTCCAGGTGTGCTTCTGTAAAGATGGTACTCGGACGTAAATTTTCAAAAGCAAACTGCAAAAAAGCAGGTTGTGCCAGCGTAAGCCGTCCCACCACCAACTTCACACAGCGAATCTTGGTGATACCGTGTTGCGCTGCGTTTTCCGCAACCTGATCCATCAGCGAATAGATAAGCCCGACCTCGTGCATACGCCACCCGTATACTTTTTTATCCGGCCTTTCTAATCTCGGCCAGCGATTTATATATCGAAAATCGAAGCATCCTTCCCCGTAAAAATAAAAACCTACGATAATAAAATCTTGTACCGGCTGCAATTTTCTTCTTCGACACTGTTCCCGGATTTTCCTTGTGAAAAATCATGGTCGTAAAAGCGGTAGGAGTCTCCGTCTGCGCCCTGCAAAGGTTACCACTTCCCGGTAGCCAATCCGGAGCAGAAGGTCAACCGCGCGGTCGAAATCCCGGCCTACATCCTCTGGCCGGTGCGCGTCCGAACCGAGCGTAACCGGGACGTTATACCGGAAGCAGAACGTGAGGAAGAGAGGAGCCGGGTATATCTCCCCTACTGGCTGCCTCAGCCCCGCGGTGTTAACCTCTACTACCACCCCGGCAGCCGCAATCGCCCGCACCGTCTCCTCATAAAGTGCCGTAACGTCGCCACACGGCCGGTAGCCGAACTTTTTCAGCAGATCCGGGTGCGCCACCACATCGAAAAGACCGGTGGCTGCCATCCGCTGCAGCAACCGGCAATAATCCCGGTAAAGAAGGTCGATATCCTTTCCGGCGTAACCGGCAATTTCGGCGGGGTTGTCAAAACCCCAGCCGTCTAAATAATGAATTGAGCCCAGCACGTAATCGAAAGGATAGCGCTGGAGGATCGCCGCTAACGCCTCCTCTTCACCGGGCACGTAGTCCGCCTCGATACCGAGCCGCACGCGAAGATCCCGGTTCTCCCGACCAAGCGCTAAAACCTCGGTCACGTACACATCAAGCTCTTCGGCCGCCATCGCCAGCCCCGGATCCCGCCGTTCTACCGGTAAAAAATACTGGGGGATGTGGTCGGCAAAACCGATTTCCCTCAAACCCCTGGCGCGCGCCGCCGCTATAAATTCGGCAGGGTCACCCGTAGCGTGGCCGCAGCGCCGCGTGTGAATATGGTAGTCAACAAGCTTCCTTCCCGTCAACTACTCACCTCCTGCCGTCCATAACTCCCGGGTTACCGCGGCTGTAAGCGCGTAAATCCGTTCCGCCAAAGGCACAGGTAAAATCCCCGTCCCACAACTCGGCGTGACGAGGTACTGCCTTTCGAGCAACCCCTGCGGCACGCCCCGAGAAGCCAGTTCCCGCCAGTAAGTACGGAGCCGGCGGATAAGGTTTCCCGTATCCTCCTGCCAGGCGGCTTCACTGGTTGGCACGATGCCCCAGGCAAGCAGCCCCCCGCGCGTCAAAAACTCCGTTAGCTCCCGCCGGTAAGGGAGCAACGAATCAAAATAGGCGTAAGCGTCAAAACTTAGGACGTCGATATCGAGGGCCATCAGGATACTCCAGTCAACCGCAGCACACGAGTGGACGCCAGCCCCGGCGCCAACGCCCTTGATTTCGGCGAGGATAGCCCCCATGTCCGCCAACACCTGTTCCCGCGTCACGGTGATATAGGTTGATTGCCCGTAGACGCTCACTGCCGGTTCATCGATGAAAAGGAGCACCGGCCGTTGGTACTCTTTTAGCGTTTGCGCTTGCCACCGGGCCGCCAGCGCCAAGTTTTTCACGATCAGCTCCCGAAGTTGCGGTTCGTAGTACGCCGGCCGCCCACTCGCAGCGGTTAACTGGAAGCCGACCGTTAGCGGCCCAACAACCTGACCCTTTACCGCGACCGCCCTGGGAAAGGCCTGCGCCTCGAGCTCCCGGCAAAAGGCGAAAAAGCCGGCCGCTGCCTCCTCCTCTGGAGCAAAGGCAGCCAAGGCAGCAGCGTCTCCCGCTTCGGCCGCGAGACAGAAAGAAAAAAAGTTGGTTAGGATCTCTGGCCAGTCCGCATCTTCGTCAACAAAAGACTTCCCGTCCGCACGGAGCGCTCCCTGCCTTTTGAGCACACCCAGAAACTGCTGCACGAACCCCTCCGCCACCGTCCGGCGCGGCAGCTGAGGCCAGTGCGGCAGCTGCGGCAAACACTCCTTGACGAGCGTGAGTGCCGGTTCCGGCTCGAGATAAGGCAGGCTGCCGATGCCCGTCGCCAGCCCCGCAATCACCTTACGCAACCGATACCCCCCTGAATTTGCCAATCTTTCGTTTATTATAACCCCGTCGATGCCGGGACCCGCTTAAAAATTGCCTCCTTCTCGCTCCCTTTCGGGCAGGGTAAAAAGCAGTTCCTCCCGGGCGCCTTCGAGTTCCCGGCACCGGGCAGCATACTCGGTCACCGCAATAATAAAAGCGGCATGGGACCAGGAAAGCGGCGCCACCGAGAGTGGTTCCCCCGTCAATGGGTGCACCTGTTCGGGCATCACTCCCGTAGGTAACGTGTACCTGATGCACCACTCTAACAGAAGCCGGGCGCGGGAAAGCTCCTCGATGCTCATCGCCGTTCTGATATAATATTGCGCCAGCCAGAGAGTACAGATAAACCAAGGATTTCCGGGAATACGTTCCAGATCCTCCGACCGTCGGAAGTAATAGTCGCCGTAGTACCGGGCAACCCCGCCTACGTCGCTTTTGACCCACAGCACCTTCTCCACCTGGCCCATCGTTTCCGCCACGCGGAGGTCGTAAACCGGCAGTAAGTTGAAGAGAAAGACGCCTGCCAGGCTGCTGTCCACCGTATCGTCGGGCTCAAAGACCTTCTTGGCCCGGTTAAAGTGCAGACCGCGCAGAAAACGTTTCTTTTGCGGATCGTAGAGGTTACTAAGCACCCCTTCCTTGATCTGCGCCGCGCGGCCGAAATATTTCTCCGCTAGCTTCGGCTGCCCGAGAAGTTGCGCAAAATTACCAGCCGCTTTAAGTCCGGCATGAACCGTCGCCGTCGTCCAGGTAAAGATGCCCCGCCTCTCCTCCCAGAGATCGTAAGATTCGAGCGGCAGCTGTAGTTCCTCATCCACGTAGTCGGCCAGAAAATTAGCCGCCGGACGCACTAAACTGTGGTAGTGGGCAAGCACAAATTCCAGGTCGCGCTCTTGCAGATAGTACTCCCAAAGCGCCCACAGCACCAGCGCCGTCTCGTCCTCCTGAATGGGAAGCTGGACCACCCCCTCGTGAAGCCACGGGTGCCAACTCGATCCCGCCGTCCCGTCCGGGTTGTATTTATGAAGGAGATAGCCTTTGTCCGTCAGGGCGCTAGCGCAAAAACTGAAAAAGGGGCGGGCAACCCTGCCGTAGCCAGCTTTAATCAGCGCATAGGCCGCCATCGCCCCGTCGCGGGGCCATAAATAACAGTAATGGTCCCGATTAGTGGCCATAATGTCAGAGTCGGGCGAAGCGATCACCGCCCCGCGCGCATCAAAATGGGCTTTAAGGATAAGTAGGCTTCGCTTGTAAACTTTGAGTATCTCCCTAAAGGGCTCCTTTAACTCCAAAGCCCAGTTGCTGCTACAGGTGAAACAGGCTTCCAAAAAAGCTCGGTGCATTGCCTCCGTCCGCAAAAAAAGCTCCGCTGGCTCCTGTTCGAGCACAAACTTATTGAGCGCCCTCGCCTCCTGGATGTTGCGGCCGGCACAGATCCAGTAATATATAGTTTCCTCACCTAGCGGCGGCAGAATCAGGTTGAAGCCGATCACGCTATCTACTGAGCCCTGCGCGATCGCGTTTCCACTCAAAACGCCGTCCTCAGCGTCGCGCCAGGTTCCCTGCGCCTGCCCAAAGCCTTTAATACCCGTAGCGAATTGCTGGAAGCGCCCGAAACTGCTGTAACCATTGATAACGAAGTAGCGGTTCCGCTTATAGTGGCAGAGCGCCCGTTCAAAGGCGTCGTAAAATACGGTATCGCCAACCTCGGTTTCGTCAACCGAAAAGTCCTGTCCCAAGAAAACCCGAACCTCTCGCTCCTTATTCACCATATTTTGAACTATAATTTTTTTAAGGTAAATATTCTCCCGGCGGTGTACCGCGTCGTTGATCAACAGCTTTACCTTAAGCTCCGGATGGGTCGCCTCCACGTGAGTTACTAGGCAATCCTCCCGATACCCGAGCTGGCGTTCCCAACCGCTGTCGGCGGTCCAGCTGAACCTGCCGTCCACCCAAACGCCAAGGCGGTTCCGGTTTCCTTGAAGGTGGTTCCACTGGCCCACAAAAGGATAAAAGAAATCCCGCATCTCGAGGTTCTCATCGAAGGTCACCATTATCTTCCCGTTACCAATTACCAAGGGTCGCGGCATACTCATTCCCCCGCATCGCGCTCAATATCAGATTCCAGCGCAATTTACAAAACCACCCTTTCCGGAATCTGCGCCAACTTACTCCGGGCCCGCGCGTAAACCTCTTGGGTGACCAGCGCGATATGGCGCCAGTTATAGGTCGAACGCACCTTCCGCCACGCCCGCCGGCAGAGTTCTTCGGCCAGCGCGCGATTAAGTAAAAGCTCGCTCGCGTAGCGGGCCAGAAGATCCGGGCGGCCGGGGGGGACCTTAAAACCGTCAATGCCGTGCTCTACCACTTCACTGAGGCCTCCGGTATCCCCTACAACTACCGGAATCTGGGCGGCCATCGCCTCGAGCGCCACAATACCGAAAGGTTCGTAGTGGCTCGGGAAGACTGCCACCGCCGCCCGCGCCAAAAGGCTGTTTCTGGTCGCTCCGTCCACAAACCCGGCAAATGTTACCCGCTCACCCACTTTAAGTGCGGCCGCGAGGTGTTTAAGCTCCCCCTCGTAAGGACCTTGGCCGCAGACTACGGCCCGCGCCCCCGGCACTCGCGCCACAATTAGCGGTAAAGCCTCAATCAGGTCCTGGACCCCCTTCTCTGGCACCAGCCGCCCCAGAAAAAGGATTATCGGCGTGGCTTCCGGTGCGGCAAGCCCCCGCCAACCCTGCACCCCTAAAACTTCCGGAGTTACACCGTTAGGAATAACCGTGATCTTTTCGCTAGGCACCGCGAAAAGACGGGTAACCTCGCGGGCCATGTACTCGCTGCAGCAGATGAGGTGAGTCGCCCTCTCCGCCAGTCGTTTCTCCGCCATATGGATCTGCTGCTGCAACTCGTTATGGATACCGCCGTGGCGGCCATGTTCCGTAGCGTGAATCGTGGCTACAAAAGGCAGGCCCAAGCGATCCGCCAGTTCTTCGCCGGCAAACCCAACCAGCCAGTCGTGCCCGTGGACAACGTCGAAACGCCGCCCTTCCTTGTGGAGGCGTTCAACCGCCGCCACCATTTCCTTATTAAGCCGGGCCACCCAGTTGAGAAAATCCGCCTCGCTCCCGTCCACCGGTATCCGGTACACCCGAACACCGCCGGTATCTTCTACCGGCACGCTACCAGGTGATAACACCGTAACCACCGTAACCTCACTGCCAAGTTGGGCCAGCGCCCGCGAAAGATCGTCGACGTGGCGGCCCAGACCGCCTACGATATGGGGCGGGTACTCCCACGAAAGAAGCAGAATCCGCCGGGGAACCGACTGCCCGGAACTTTTCTCCCGCCAGAAACGGCTGTAAATCCGGTAGTCGATCTCCGGAAAGATACCGTCCTTCGCTTCGATCTCGGCGAGCGCCACGGGATCGATCTTTTCGTCCAGGACCTGGTCCGTCAAATAGTTAAACCGGAGGATGTGTTCCTTCAGCCGCCGCGTGGCGTACCCCACTGTGGAACCGACCTTCAAAATAAAGGCCCAGTCGCTTGACTCCGCTAACAAAAGCTCCCGCGCTGCCTGGTTGAGGGCCCGGCGGGTAAGGCCTGTAGCCTCGGGGTAAAGGTCGCAAAGCTCCACCATTCGCGCCTCCGCATGGTGGGTATGGCGGTAAATCCAGTCGTTCACCGGGTCCAGCCAGACTTCGCTATAGCCACCGGCCCCCCAGCTCGAAAGACTCATCGTGACGGTCGCCTGGCGCGGGTGGGCCTTCAGGTAGTCGGAAGGCGTAACTAGCTGCACCGCGTCCTGGTCGTAGTAAGCCTTGCGAATCAAAAACTCCAGCCACTGCGGCCCCTCGTACCACCAGTGGCCGAAGAGCTCGGCATCATAAGGGGAAACGATAATCGGTTTGATTCCCAGGTACTCGCTCCAGTAAGCCACCTGTCGCTGGCGGTGGTAGAGAAAATGGTCGGCGTGCGTCGCGGCCCTTTCTAACGCAACGGCCGGCTCATAGGGCTGTTTTATCTCGCTCCCGGTAATCCGGTAGTATTTAAACCCGGTATCGGTCCGAACCTCCCCGGAGGGGAGGAAAGGCTCGAGGTAATCCCAGGGTAGTTCGTAACCGATATCCTTATAGTACTCCCGGTACCAGTAGTCGCCAGGATAACCGATCTGCCGGTCCCATACCTGCCGGGAAGTATCCGGATCGCGTCCGAAGGCCGCTACCCCGGCCGGCGTGTAAACTGGCGCGTAGACCCCGTACGGTGGCGACGGCACCGCCGTTAATATCCCGTGGCTCTCCACAAAGAAGTACTGAATACCGCAGGCGGCTAAAATCTCGTCTACTCCGGGTAAATAACCGCATTCCGGTAACCAAAAGCCACGCGGGTAGGAGCCAAAGTAACGCCGGTAGAGGTCTAACCCCACCAAAATCTGGGCCCGCCGCGCCTCTTTCCCCCGGATCAGGGGGAGGTAACCATGTGTTGCGCAAGTGGTGATGACCTCAACGGCACCCTTTTCCTGAAGATTAGCGAAAGCTCCAACCAGATCATTCCGGTAGCGGTGAACGAAAAGGTCATAATTGCGGCCCAGCCGCTCTTCGTACATCTCCGCCAGCGGGTAAAAGGCGCTTCCCGCCGTCCTTTTTTTCTCCGCCGCCGCCAGGCGCAGCAGCCGCTCCAGGTAAGCAACGTAGCGCCGGGTCAAAAGCTCGTCCGTTAACATGCTGATGAGCGTCGGCGACAGGGACACGGTGATGCGGAACCGGACGCCTGCCGCGACCAGCCGTTCAAAGACATCGATAAGCGGCAGGTAGGACTCGGTCAGCGCCTGGTAAAACCAGCTTTCTTCCAGAAAACGCTCCTTCTCGGGATGACGTACGAAAGGCAGGTGGGCGTGCAGCACAATAGCAAGATATCCTTGGGGCACACTGATCCTCCCAACTGCTCTCGCGTTAAATGGATCCTCCCTGTCAGCATAACATTTCTCAAAAAAAAATAAAAGCCAAAAGATCAATAAGTATAAAAAGAAATGGGCTTAAACGCCCATTTTAAACCCAATCTCTTCCACAAGGATAGATTTCTTAGGATATTGAAAAGCTACCAGAACTAACCCCAATTGCTCTTACCGCCTCTACGAAAGAAACTCCCTTTTCCTCTTGTCCCCTTCGCTGGCGTACCGGAACCCACCGCCACGTCTTATCAGGAGGAACATCTACCACTTCCGAGCAAAGGAGGGGGTAAAACTCACCATTCTCAAACCAACCAAGTTCCGCCCGGTAGCGCTCACCCGGATTCACCCCACGAAAGTACCAATCACCCGTGTAGAAGGAAGGAGAAACAACGATGCGCGGTACTGAAAAACCGTTAGCCACCGAAACCAACCGCAGGATAAGGTTCTTTCCCTTAAGGAACTCCTGAGCCGCCGTCGAAATCTCCCAATAGGCAAAAAGGACGGTACAACTCTGGACCAGAAGTATCAACACGTTTTCCCCGTACCCTGCCGGCAAGTTAGAAACCTCCAGAGAACCCATTCTCCCCCTCCTTCGCTATTTAAGTCATCAAGATGCTGGTAACAAAGAACATTACCAAAAGAACACTTGACGAGAAAATTATAACACAAAATATATTTTCCGGCATAGAATCTTTATTCTTTTTTGAGAAATTTTTACAAAACCTTAACCCTTCTACACGTTACTTTTTCCGGGGGAATACCAAAAAATTTCCCCCATATATTTATGTCGGGGGGGTAACAACGCCTACTTTTTTCTACCAGTAACTACGGCCTTAGCTGGTTTAGGGCTTCTCCTCGCCGGGTTATGGTTCCTTCAGGCGGGCTTGCTATCTTTATCGAGCCGACGCCTTACAAGAGTCCTTCGTGCCGCAACCGCCAGCCGCCTACGGGCCTTTTTTGCTGGTGTAGGTACAAGCGCCCTCACCCAAAGCAGCACCGCCGTATCGATTATCACCATCGGGCTGACGCACGCCCGGCTGGTCGCCCTGAGCGAGGCAATCGCTCTCATCCTCGGGGCAAATATCGGCACCACCCTCACGGTCCAGTTCCTAACGCTGCACCTGGGGCGTCTCGCCTTACTTTTAGGCTTAAGCGGCCTCCCCCTGCTCGCCAGCCGCTCCCCAACCCGCTTTCTCGGGCAGGCCCTCACCGGAACCGGCATGGTCTTCGCCGGCCTAGACCTGCTGAACCACGGCCTAGCCCCATTTAAATCTACCCCTTGGTTTACCACCGGGCTTGCCGCTGCCAGCAACAACCACCTTCTGGCGATTGCCGTAGCTACCCTTTTTACCGCTCTTCTTCACTCCTCTAGTGCCGCTACGGGCATCGTAATGGCCCTCTTATGCCCAAGGAGCGATCTCCCGGGAAACTGCCGTAGCCTTCGTTCTGGGTAACAACATCGGCACCTGTTTTACCGCCCTTATTGCTTCCCTTACGAGCACGGCGGCAGGAAGGCGGGTGGCCGTAGCCCACTTTCTCTTAAATACAATAGGGACAGTCGTCTTTCTGCCCCTTATTAACACCCTAAGCCTTATCGGCAGCCTCACGACAGGCGACCCGGCCCGCCAAGTGACTAACATTCACACCTTCTATAATCTCATAAGCAGCCTGGCGGCGCTACCCTTTTGCACCCCTTTCGCCCGAATGCTCGAACGCCTCGTCCCCGACCGGCGCCCTACCTCCTAAAAAGGCACTGCCGCCGTTTGCGCACCGCCCAAAGCGCCGCCAACCCAAGGAGAAGACCCCCCCCGGCAGAGAGCCCCTTTATCATCACCGGCCACCGTGGCTGGCGGGCTACTCCCTGCGCGGCAACCACCGTCACCCGCCCGAGTTCTCCGGAAGGGCCATAAAAAACTAACTCGCCAAGCGCCTGACCCGGAGCCACAGGCGCCTTTACCGGGGTAAGCGCGAGCCGCCAGCCGGGCAGGGTTAGGGCGGGCTCATCGGCCGGAATGTTATACCATAGCGACCGCGCCGCTTTCAATGTAACCAGTCCCACTCCGTTAGCTACGGGGACCGACCCAACAACCTGCCCTTCCCTAACGAGCGCCACCAGCCGGTACGCCGCAAAACCATAATCGAGCAACGCCGCTGCATCCTGCCAGACGTTTGCCCCTACCGAACCCAAAACCACCGCAATTAGCTCCCGCCCATCCCGCTGGGCCGATGCTACTATGCACTGTCCAGCCTCGGTAGTATACCCCGTTTTAACTCCTGTAGCCCCCTCGTACCGCCAGAGGAGCTTGTTGTGGTTTATTAAAAGGCTCAAATTTTCCGGGGCGCTGCGCCGAATCGTTTTCGTCTTGGTAGCCACAATCTCCCGAAAAACTTTATTCCCCATGGCAACCCGCGTTATCCGCGCCAGATCGAGGGCGGTGGTATAATGATTTTCATCGGGAAGACCGTGGGGGTTGTTAAAGTGCGAATCAGTCGCCCCGCAGGCCTTAGCCGTTCGGTTCATCAGCCGCACAAAATTCGCGACCGAGCCACCCACTTTTTCAGCAAGAGCCGTAGCTACGTCATTCGCCGAGTTAAGCAAGAGGGCGTAAAGCGCATCCCGGACCGCCAATTCCTCGCCCTTCCGGAGCCAGATCGCAGAGCCTCCAGTCCGTGCCGCCTCCTCGGAAGCGCAAATCCGGTCGTCAAGTTTAGCATTCTGGAGCACCACCAGCGCCGTCAGGATTTTGGTTGTGCTTGCGGGGTACATCCGTCTGGTTGCCTCCTTAGCATAAAGGACCTGCCCTGTTTTGAGGTCGAGTACCACAGCTGCCGGGGCCACAATTTGCGGTGCGGCACAGGCCTTGGGAAGGCCTAAGGCAAACATAAAAAGCAACGCGAATAAGCAAAGCACAACCCGCAAAATCCCTTCCCCCCTGCTAGTGAAGCGGGTTTACTTTTCCCCGCAGGCATCATAACTTGTTTCTTTTTCGAAAATAATATAACAGAAAAGAGGTGCCTGTAGAAAGTATTTCCGAAAGGAGCAGCGGCAAAGTGCGGCTAAACGGGTTTACGCCAGCAGAACTTACCCCGGAGCAGATTGCCACCCTCACCGCGCTAGAGAAAAAATCGCGGCGGATAAATCCGGCCGCAAAATTTACCTGCTCGCGGTTATACGTAAAGAAGAGACTCATTAACTCTTCCAAGATGCCCCGCGTATCGTCAAGGCAGTTAGTAGCGCCAGTAGCTAAAACGCTGCGCGCCTCGTCTCCCAAAAGGTAGCGTCTTCAAAACCGAGGCGCCAGATAGCAACCCCGGCTAGTCCATAGTTACGGACCAGGTTAAGTTTAATCCTGAGGCTGTAAGCGTTTTCAAACCAAACTTCGTGCGCCACTCCTTTATCCGTATAACGAAGGTACGGTACGCAGGCCAGGTCATCCCAAGCTACCTGGGACCATCCGTACTGGTTAATTAGTTCGTTAACCTTGTTCCAAGGAATAACCCGCGTGCCAGTAGCAGACCAGTCGTAACCGTAGGCAGGGATACCGAGGAGAATTTTCTCCCGCGGAAGAAACTTTATAGCAAAATCGAGAACAGAAACCACCCACGGGAGAGAGGCAATCGGCCCTCGTGAACCACCAAACCAGTGTTCATCGTAGGTCATGAGCATGATGTAATCACAAATCCGCCCGATTGCCGCGTAGTCAAAGGCACCGCCCCACTCATCTGCAGGATCATCATTAGTTTTAGCGGGAATAGCTGCCGTTACCAGAAACCCTTCTCAGGCATACTCTCCCCTCCTTGCAAACTGGCGCCGATAGAACTCATAAAGCTCCTCGTCCGAGGCGAATTCCGGCACCTGGCCCACCACATAGGGCCGAACTTTTTTGTTGTATTCTTCAAGCGTTAGTGCCTTAAAAGTTAGGGTGCCGAAGTCTTTGCGGCCTTCCTCGAAGGTATCCTCGACCCGATGCCAGACGAACCCGTCTTTAGTTTCCTTGACAAGCTGGCCGTGAAATCGATGCCCGCGGTTAGTGCTGTGGAACTCTAAGATATTCCCGCGGACCTCAACCCCAATGGCCAGCATTAAGGGCGGCCGCAGACCAAAGGAGCTATCTTTGACCAAATAGAGCACTTTATCGCTAATCACCTATATCATCTCCTGCACTCTAACAAATTCCTCTAATTTTTTCCCGTTAACCTCTTTGAAACCCGCCTGGTGGAGTGCCTCAATCAAGGCCTGCCGCTGGCGCTCGGTGTCACAGGTAACCCCGATGATACTCTCCTTGCGTATTCCCCGCCGGAACATGACCTCGTTGTCGGGCCGGTAGGAACTGTTTAACCGGGCAATGAATTCCTCGGCACTGAGCCTGCGCTGGAACCCCCAGTCTTCGCCTACGCCGCCATAATTGTCGTACTCATAGGCGTACCAGTCCGTTCTATCCATTTCGCTCACGTCTATGATGAGCCGGTAGCCGTTTCCCTTGTAAGAGTCGCGGAACCGGTACTTTCCCCGGGCGTCTCTCGGCACCAAGCGCACAAAGGCACTATCCGCTCCGCCTGACACGATATCCTCCGCCTGGCTGGCCCCCCGGTTAGTCAGTATGCCGTTCAGGTACCGCTGCAAGGTGGACATGAGGCCCGGGCTATCGGGCGAGAGGATATCGACCACCACCTGGGGGTCCTCCGAGACTCCCGTAAAGAGGTATTCCGCACCCAATTTCTGGTATTCCTTGCTAATGCCTTCAAATATTCTTAGTTCGTCCCGCTCCGCTTTGCTCCGCTGGAAAATTGGTGGTTTATAAAATTCTCCGTTTTTTCATAAAATCCTGCATTATGTAGGTAAAATCGCCTTAAAAACTAAAACCCCTATTCCCAAAATTTCGCCGGTAAAATTCATAGAGTTCTTCAGTCGAATTGAACTCGGGAACAGGTTGAACCACATAAGGGCGGACTTTCTCGTTGTACTCCTCAAGCGTAAGTGCCCTGAACTCTATCAACCCAAAATCTTTGAGACCTTCCTCAAAGGTATCTTCCACGCGATGCCAGATAAAGCCGTCCTTGGTCTCCTTTACAAGTTTTCCAAAGAATTGATGCCCCCGGGTTGTGCTATGAAATCCAACCCAGTTCTCGTGAACCTCAACCCCAATGGCCAGCATTAAGGGCGGCCGCAGACCAAAGGAGCTATCTTTGACCAAATAGAGCACTTTATCGCTAATCACCTATATCATCTCCTGCACTCTAACAAATTCCTCTAACCTTTTACCATTTATTTCATTTATTCCCGCGCTTTTAAATGCCCCAATCAGATTCTGACGCTGGCTTTCAGTGTCACAGGTCACACCTATAATTTTCTCCTTGCGGATTCCCTTCCGGAACATAACCTCGTTTCCCGGCCGGTACTCGCTGTTCAAGCGGGTGATAAACTCAGCTGCCCCTAGCCGTTTATGAAATCCCCATTCTTCGCTAGTACCCCCATAATTATCACAATCATAGGCGTACCAGTCAGTCCTATCCAGTTCACTGACATCAATAATTAGCCGATATCCGCTACCTTTATAGTGGTAGTTAAAACGCATTGTGCCTCTTGCACCGCGAGGGACCAAGCGGACAAATGCGCTATCAGCACCACCCGACACCAGGTCTTCATTTTGGCTGGCACCGCCATTAAAGATGCCGCTGTAGTACCGCTGCAACGTAGACATGAGCCCGGGACTATCGGGGCCCAATATAGTGACCACGGTTTCAGGATCTGTCCCTACCCCGGCAAAGAGATACTCCGCACCTAGCTTCCGATACTCTTTGCTAATACCCTCCTCCACGAAAGTCTTGTACCCGGGCCAAACCTCCTTTTCCGCCAGCTTGTTTACCCGGGCCGGATCGATGCCCTATAATAGCAGGAGAGAGGAAACAAAACCAGCCATTACTTTATGGCAATGCAGATATATCTTGGATTCTATTCGGTAAATCAGGAAAAAACGCTAAATTTGCAAAAAGAGTAACAAGACAGGGTATTCTTAAAAGGAAAGGCTTATTACCCCTAGAAGAGTTAAGTTCCACCAACAGTAAGTATAAATTAATTAAGGGAGCCTGTTTTACCCCCCTTACCACCCCTGAGTGGCATCGGCTTCAGACCCGCGTTAGCCCACCTCAACCACGTAGCGGATATCACAAACGCCCGCCGGGCAGTACCGCTCGACCACGTGGGCCGCCAGCTCGTCTTCGTAATTGAGCAGCGCACTTGCCACGATACTGGCGCCAACCCTGCCGACGCCGCACGCGGCCGCTTCCCGCGCCTGTGACGACAGAAGCTTGAGCTCCGTAAGCGCCGCGCGCCCACCTTCGCCCCGACCGATGCGGCGGAGCAACTGCTGCATTGCTTTCAGTTCCCGGGTACAAACCGGACAATCACTGCAAGCCTCCTGCAAAACAAGGCCAAGGTAATGCTCAGAAAGATCCACGATACAACGGGGAATCGCCCCACCCGAACACATTCCACAACGCCTCCTTTACGTTTTTAGGCTTCGTGCCTTTAAGCCACCCGTCTGAAGGCCTGCGTGGCTACAGCCACCGTCTCTTCGATATCGGCGACAGAATGCGCCAGGGATACGAAGAGCGCCTCAAACTGGGACGGTGGGAGGTAAATGCCTCCAGCAAGCATCTCCCGGAAAAAGGCCGCAAATCTTCCTGTATCCGCCGTGGTCGCGCTGGCATAATCCTTTACCGGTCCCGGCGTGAAGAAGACGGTGAGCAATGAGCCAACCCGGTTCACCGTCACCGGAACACCTGCTTCCTGCGCCGCCGCTTCCAGGCCCGCCGCAAGGCGCGCGCCCAGCGCCTCGAGCCGCTCGTAGGTTCCGGGTTCCCGGAGAAGATCGAGCGTGGCAATGCCTGCCGCCACGGCGAGCGGGTTGCCGGAGAGGGTGCCGGCCTGGTAGACCGGTCCTGCCGGTACCACTAGTTCCATAATCGCCCGTTTACCCCCGTAGGCACCCACCGGTAGGCCACCGCCGATGATCTTGCCGAGACAGGTGAGGTCGGGGAGGACACCATAGCGCTCCTGGGCGCCGCCGTAACCTACCCGAAAACCGGTAATCACCTCGTCGAAGACCAGAAGCGCCCCGTAGGCGGTGCAGAGACGCCGCAACCCTTCCAGGAATCCCGGTTCCGGGGGTACAACCCCCATATTGCCGGCTACCGGTTCAAGGATGACCGCCGCTATCTCTTCCCCGGCGCGCTGAAAAATCTCTTCCACCATGGCCAGATCGTTATACGGGGCAATGAGCGTGTCGCCCGCCACCGTTTCCGGGACTCCAGGGCTTGTGGGAACGCCCAGGGTGAGTGCTCCGGAGCCGGCCTTGATTAAAAAAGCATCGGCGTGGCCGTGGTAGCAGCCTTCAAACTTCACGATCTTAGAGCGCCTGGTGTAAGCCCGCGCCAGGCGGACCGCGCTCATGGTCGCTTCGGTACCTGAGTTGACCAGGCGAACCATCTCGACCGCCGGCAGGGCGTCCACGATCCGCTTGGCGAGTTCCACCTCGAGCTCGGTAGGCGCTCCGTAGCTTGTCCCGCGCTCTGCTGTAGTCTTCACGGCTTCAACGACCGCCGGGTGGGCGTGCCCCAAAATTAACGGCCCCCAGGAGCAGACGTAATCGATAAAACTGTTTCCGTCTACGTCGAGGACGCGGGACCCGTTCCCCTGGGCGATAAAAATAGGCTGGCACCCCACCGCCTTGAAAGCCCGTACCGGGCTATTTACTCCCCCGGGCAGGTAGCGTTGTGCCGTGGTGAAGAGACTTTCCGAACGCGCGAACTGCATCCCTCTACCCTCTTTTCGTGAAATACTGCGGGTTCGAGCGTTTTAATTCCTGCGTACTAAAGAGAACCAGGTAGTCTTTAATGCCTACCGCCTCGCTCAGCCGCGCGGCAATCGCCAGGCACTCCTCCCGGTGCGGCCGGTGGATCATCGTGTAGAGGTTGTACGGCCAGTCGGGCGCGGTCTCCCGTTCGTAGCAGTGGGTCACCTCCGGGAAAGAGGCGAGCTTCTTCCCGACTTCCTCCAGCCGCTCCGGCGCCACCCGCCAGACGACCATCCCGTTGGCCGTAAAACCAACGTTCTGGTGGCGCAGGGCCACGCTCAGGCGCCTGATGATGCCCCGCGCGATAAACTCCTTGACGCGCGCGAGCACTTCCTCCTCCGTCAGCCCTATCCGCTCACCGATCACGGC
This sequence comes from Thermodesulfitimonas sp., assembly GCF_052743955.1. NCBI lineage: Bacteria > Bacillati > Bacillota > Clostridia > Thermoanaerobacterales > Thermoanaerobacteraceae > Thermodesulfitimonas > Thermodesulfitimonas sp. The sequence continues at coordinate 9,348 of NZ_JBRAIN010000002.1, read as the reverse complement.
GAAGGGCCGGGACGCGATCGGGAAGTTATTACCGAGCTCCGTTATCAACCGTTGTTCGAGCTCTGTCACCGTTCTCCCTCCAGGTCAAAGTTTACCCGGATCTTAAAGATGCGTCGCGCCGGGAGGTTTAAGAAATCCTGAATCCCAGTTTTCTCCTTGATTTCCCCGATGATCCGCTCGATTTCCTGGGCCGACGGCGCCAGGATGGTAAACCAGACGTTATAGGTATGCTCCCGCACGTAGTTGTGGGTGATTTCCGGGAAGGAGTTTATCACCTGCGCTACCTCGGGAATGCGCTCCGGAGGAACCTTCATTGCGCAGAGCGTCCCCGTATAGCCGATCTTGCGCGAGTCGATAATCGCCCCCAGCCGCCTAATCACCCCCGCCGCTTTAAGCCGTCTGAGTTCCTCTAGTACCTCTTCCTCCGTCAGGCCCAGCCGGTCCGCTACCTCCTTAAAGGGCTCCGGCACGGGGAGAAAACCGTCCTGCATCGCGCTCAGCAAACGGCGCTCGGCTTCACTTAAGCCTTTTTCCGCGGCTGCCACCTAACCCCTCCTCCCGGCGCCGTAGAGGCACCAGGGCTCCTCCGCCATGTAGTCGCCGTAGTAAAAAAGCGCCCGCGCGCGGCAGCCGCCGCATACCTCCTGGTAATCACACTGCCCGCATTTGCCGCTGTACTCCTGGGTCCTCAAGCGCTGGAAGACCTCGGCTTCCCGCCAGATGGTGGAAAAGGGCTTTTCCCGCACGTTTCCCGCCGGGATATCGAGGTATGCACAGGCCTGAACAACCCCTACTGGGTTAATAAGACAGTAAGAAAGCCCGGCCAAGCAACCCCGGGAGAAACGCGTCGGAACCCCCATCTGCTTTGCGATCCGCAAAAACTGGGGCGCACAGGTTGGCTTGATCTCAACCGCCACTTCGCGCTGCTTTGTTAGCAGGCGGCGGAGCAGCCGCTCGTACTGGTCCGCCTTGATAGAAGCATCGGCGATATCCACCGCCCGCCCGGTAGGCACCAGGAAGAAAACGTGGTGCCCCCGCGCACCGACCGCCACCGCAAAATCGGTAATTTTTTCTACTTCGTCGTAGTTAAACTCCATCACGGTGGTGTGGACCTGGAAAGGCAGCCCCACTTCCCGGCAGGCCCGCATCCCGTCCACCGCAGCGTCCCAGGAGCCGGCTACGCCCCGCAGGTCGTCATGCGCCTTTTTGTCCATGCTGTCGAGGCTGATGCCCACGGCCGTCATCCCGGCTTCCTTCAACTTTCGGGCTACATCGGGAGTAATGAGCGTCCCGTTGGTCCCTAACACCGGACGGAGGCCCCGGTCCCGCGCGTAAGCCACCAACTCATAGAGGTCGTCCCGCATAACGGGCTCCCCACCAGAAAAGATCATGATCTTGAAGCCGGCACGGGCAATCTCGTCGATGAGCGCCCGCCCTTCAGCTGTCGAGAGCTCGTCCGCTTTTTTGGCGCCGGCATCCCGGTAACAGTGGGCACACTTCAGGTTGCACGCGTTAGTTGCGTTCCAGGAAACGATCACGCCCTTGCTTCCCCTTATTTTTCCTTAAGCCACGTGGCGACATCCTTGGCAAAATAGGTTAGGATCATATCGGCCCCGGCGCGCTTCATCGCCGTCAGCATCTCTAGTACTACGGTCCGCTCGTCCACCCAGCCGTGCGCCGCTGCTGCCTTAACCATCGCGTATTCCCCGCTCACGTTGTAAGCCGCCACGGGCCGCTGGAACCTCTTCTTTACCCGGTAAATCACGTCGAGGTAGGCGAGCGCCGGCTTGACCATCACAATGTCGGCTCCTTCCTCTAAGTCAAGCGCCACCTCTAACAGGGCTTCCGCCCCGTTTGCCGGGTCCATCTGGTAGCTGCGCCGGTCACCGAACTGGGGCCGCGAATCCGCTGCCTCGCGAAAGGGCCCGTAAAAGGCGGAGGCGTACTTCGCGCTGTAAGCCATGATGGCTACCTCATGGTAACCGGCCGCATCAAGTGCCGTGCGGATCGCCTTCACCCGGCCGTCCATCATATCGGAAGGCGCCACGATATCGGCCCCGGCACGGGCGTGGGAAACGGCCGTCCGCGCCAGAATCTCCAGCGTCGCGTCGTTCGCTATCCGCCCCTGCTGCACGATGCCGCAGTGACCGTGACTCGTGTAAGCACAGAGACAGACGTCGGTCACCACGAGCAAACCCGGGAAACGCTCCTTCACCGCCCGCACGGCCTGCTGCACGATCCCGTCCTCCGCCCAGGCACTGGAACCAGCCTCGTCTTTTACCGCCGGGACACCGAAAATGATTATTCCGGGAACCCCTACCGCAACTACTCTTTCAACTTCGCTGAGAAGGGTGTCTACGGAGAACCGGTTCACCCCGGGCATCGCCTCTACCGGGACGACCACACCTGTTCCCTCGGTAACGAAGACGGGATAGATTAAATCGCCCGCGTTAAGCTCCGTCTCGCGGACCAACCGCCGCATCGCCTCACTCACCCGCAGCCGGCGGGGCCGCGTCACCGGAAAACTCACTTTAACCCAACCCCCTTCCCTGAGAATCAGCGGCCGGCTGCCCTTCGCTCCCGGTCCCGCCGAAATAGCCGGCCAGCGCTTCTACCAGGCCCGGAATGGTATACTGCTTTGCCTCGACGGTCACTTTTAGGCCGAGCTCCCGGGCCGTTGCACTCGTCACCGGGCCAATTGAGGCTACCGCCACCCCGTCCAGAAGCTCCGCCGCACCGGGGCCGAGCACCGCCACTAAATTTTTTACCGTGGATGAACTCGTGAAGGTAACCGCGTCAACCGCGCCCGCTCGCAACATCTCGCGCAGCATACCGGCATCCCGGTGTTCCGGAACTGTCCGGTAGGCCACGACGTTATCCACGATGAAGCCGCTTTCCGCCAGCGCGCGGGGCAGGGAATCGGGCGCGATATCCGCCCGCGGCAGGAGTACCCGGGCGCCCGCTGCCGCCCGCTCTTTCAGGCCCGCCGCTACCGCGTCAGCCCTGAATTCGGCCGGCATATAATCAACCACCAGCCCGCGCTCCTCTAAAGCGGCGCGCGTGCCGGGACCGATCGCCGCCACCGCCGCCCGGTGGAAAGACCGGATATCGCGGTTAAGCTCGCGCAGGCGCCGGAAGAAAAAGTGCACCCCGTTCACTGAGGTAAAGATAAGCCAATCGTAAGCCTGCGCGTTACCGAGGGCTGCGTCAAGTCCGCTCCAGTCTGCAGGCGGCTCAATCCTGATGGTCGGAAACTCTAAGGCCTCGCCGCCGAGGGCCGTAATCGCCTCCGCGAGCGCGCTCGCCTGCTCGCGCGCCCTGGTCACCACAATCCGGCGCCCGAAGAGCGGGCCGCGCTCGAACCAGGCAAGCTTTTCCCGGAGCGCCACCACCCTACCGACCACCACTACCGCCGGGTTGGTCACCCCCGCTGCCGCCACCTTCGCCCAAATATCGTCAAGGCTACCGGTCACCGTCCGCTGTTTCGCCGTTGTCCCCCACTGGATTACCGCCACCGGCGTTGTCCCTGGCAACCCAGCATCCCTAAGACGCACCGCGATCCGGGACAGGTTCGCCATGCCCATTAAAAAAACAAGCGTTCCGCCGTGCGCCAGTCTGTCCCAGTCCAGCGCCGAATCGGGTTTGGTCGGATCCTCGTTCCCCGTAATTACCGTAAAACTCGAGGTAAAGTCCCGGTGGGTAACTGGTATCCCCGCGTAGGCCGGAACCGCCACCGCTGCCGTTACGCCCGGAACCACCTCGAAGTCTATCCCCGCCTCCCGCAGGGCCTCTGCCTCTTCGCCTCCCCGTCCGAAGACAAAGGGATCACCACCTTTAAGCCGCGCCACAATCTTCCCCGCCCGTGCCTTTTCGACCAGTAAGGCGTTGATCTCCTCTTGCTTTAACGCGTGGCGCTCAGGCGACTTCCCGGCGTAGATAACCTCCGCGTCCGACCGGATATAACTAAGGAGGCGCGGATTTACCAGCCGGTCGTAAACGACAACCGCCGCGGCAGATAAGCACTTCATCCCTTTCACGGTGATGAGGCCCGGATCGCCGGGCCCCGCCCCTATCAAATAAACCTTGCCCCGCATTATCCTGTCATCCTTCGCCTGCTTTACTCGCGCGTCCAAACCCTACGCGCCGCCCGGCTTTTCTGGTGGTCCGCGCTCAAGAGCCGGACGCGCTCTCCTTTATCGCGCGTAGGACCGCATCCGCTCCGGAGGATAGCAGTTTCTCAGCCAGCCGCACCCCCGTTTCCGCAGCCTCCGCCACCTGGCCACTCATCCGGTCGCGGTAGAGGCGGCTCCCTTCCAGGTCTGCAACCATACCCTCAATGGTCAGCACCGCACCGGTAACAGAAGCTACAGCGCCTATCGGCACCTGGCACCCACCTTCGAGCCGGCGCATAAAGGCACGCTCCGCGACTACCTCCGCCCGGCTGGGCGCATCGTCAACTGTAGCAACAATCTGGGCTATTTCTGAATCATCGGCCCGGATCTCAACCCCTATCGCGCCCTGCGAGACCGCAGGGAGACAGACGGTATACGGTAACCTCTCGGTCACGTAACCTTCCCGCCCCAGCCGCGCTAAGCCCGCCCACGCCAGCACCAGCGCGTCGCAAACGCCGGCTTTCAGCTTGTTCAGACGGGTGGTGAGGTTTCCGCGCACGGGAATGAGCTCCAGGTCGGGGCGGTAATAACGTAGCTGTGCCTGGCGCCGCAGACTTGAAGTGCCCACCCGCGCCCCAGGCGGTAGCTCGCCTAAGGTCTTCCCGGTGCGCGAAACCAAAACGTCACCCGGGTACTCCCGCCGTAAAATCGCCCCAATGACCAGGCCCTCGGGAAGTACCGTCGGCACATCCTTCATGCTGTGCACCGCCAGGTCGATTTCCCCTTTTAAAAGGGCAACCTCCAGCTCCTTTGTAAAAAGGCCCTTGTCGCCGATTTTCGCAAGGGCCACGTCTAAAATCTTATCCCCGGTTGTCTTAATCTTCACTACCTCAAACCGGTAACCAGGCCACTGCTTCGCGAGTTCCCGGATCACAATCCGGGTCTGCTCGAGCGCCAGCGTGCTTCCCCGCGTCCCTACCCGGACTGTACGTACCAAATCCTATCCCTTCCCCTTCGCCGCCGCGGGGAGTTCTTCCTGGACGGTATTTTCTTTGCGGTCAAGTTTAAACAACTCTTGGATCGCCCCAGCGTAAAAAAGCCCTTGGGAGGTTAACGCCAGATCCTTCAAGCGCCGGACGGGCTCGTGCAGCAACTGGTTAGCAATGCTATTAGCCAGGGACATAATCACCCGGCGTTCGTAATCGGAAAGGTTACCGAGACGATTGAAGGCCCGGCGCAGCTCTTTCCGTTTTATCTCCTCGCCGAGCTTTTTGAGGGCTACAATGGTAGGAATCACCGCCTGTTCCGCCTGCCGGCGGCGGAAGCTCTCAACCTCTTCCTCGATTATTCTTTCCGCTTCCGCCGCAATCCTTTGCCTTTCGGCAAGGTTACCGTCAACAACATCTTGCAGGGCATCGATATCGAAGAGCACTATTCCCGGCAGGGTCGCGACCGCGGGTTCGACATCCCTGGGAACCGCGATATCGATCATGAAAATCTTCGCCCCGTGCCGTTTCGCCATCACCTCGGCCATTTCCCGGGCGTGGATCACGTAATGACTTGCCCCCGTGCAGCTAATGACGATATCCGCCTTTTCCATCCACCGGTAGAGCTCGTCAAACCGGACGGCCCGTCCCCCAAAACGGGAGGCCAGCTCTTCGGCCCGTTCAAACGAACGGTTGGAAACAATCACCCCAGTTACCCCGTTGGCCACAAGGTGCTTCACCGTAAGCTCACTCATCTTTCCTGCACCGACGACCAAGACGTTCCGCCCCTCAATGCTCCCCAGGTTCTGCTTTGCCAGTTCTACCGCCGCGTAGCTTACCGAAACCGGGTTTTTGTCGATACCCGTCTCGGTACGCACCCTCTTACCCACAGCCAATGCCTGCTGGAAAAGGGCGTTGAAGTAACCCCCTGTGGTCCCGGTTTCCAGTGCCAACTGATAGGCGTCCTTTACCTGACCAAGGATCTGCGTTTCCCCGAGGACCATCGAATCAAGCCCGGCCGCCACCCGGAAAAGGTGGCGGACGCAGTCGTTCTCCGTATAAACGTATAGATGGCGCTTCAATTCTGAAAACTCAAGCCCCGCCCGCCGACAGAGAACTTCAATGACGGCCGTCCGGGCGATCTCGTTCGTAAAAAACATGTAAAACTCCGTGCGGTTACAGGTAGAGAGGAGAACAACCGCAGAGACTCCAGGCTTACTCCGCAGCTTAGTGAGAAACTCTCGCGCCTGCTCGTTCGAGAAGGAAAGTCGCTCCCGCACCTCAACTGGCGCCGTCCGGTGGTTTAGACCGATAACGATCGTAAACACCTTTTACCAACTCCTTGGCCGCAGCAACATCGTTTTTCTCGAGGGCACTGAAGACTTCCGGCGTAACAATCTTATCGAGCACCTCTTCCTTTACCGCAGGATACCGACCGATGATCTCCCGCCGCAGGGAGCCAAGGTACTCCAGGAATTCCCCATAACCCGGCGGGAAAACTTTTTCAAGTTTTTCTCTTAGCTTTCGCGCAAGAAAAGGACTCTTGCCTCCCGTGGATATGGCCACTGTAAGGTCCCCCCGGCGAATCACCGAAGGGACGTAGAAGCTGCAGAATTCAGGCTGGTCGACCACATTGAGCAAAATATTCGCGGCCGCGCACTCCCGGGCCACCTGGCTGTTCACTTCCCGGTCATCGGTTGCGCTTACCACTAAGAAGGCACCCACCGTATCGCCTGCCATAAAGCCGCGCCGGACCCACTCGATCTCTCCCGCCGCAGCCAAGGCAGCGAGCTCCTCAACCACCTGAGGACTCACCACCCGGACCTTAGCGCCGCACATGAGCAACATCTTCACCTTCCGCGCGGCGACCTTTCCGCCCCCCACCACCAGACACTGCCGGTTTTCGAGCTTAATAAAAGCAGGGTAGAGCAAGTCTTGTAGGCCCCCCGGCGCCAAGCGTTCCGCTTGGCGCGCAAATTTATTCTTAAATGAAATTTACCCTTCTATTGTAAGATACCGCTGTAAGATACCGCGCCTGGCTTTTTAACCGGGAATTTATCAAAACTGACGGGCAACCACAAACTCCGCAATGGCGCCGAGTTTGTCTCGCGTTGGAATATCCGGCAGAACCCGCAGCACCTCCTGTGCCCGCCGCACAAACCGCTGCGCCACCCCCAGGCTGTAGGCTACGCCCCCTTCTTCCTGAATGATCGTGATCGCCTCTTTAATCTCCGCATCGCTTTTCTCCCGGGCGCAAAGGATCTCTAACAGGCGCCGGTGGTATTTTTTGCTGCGGCGGAGGACATAAATCACCGGAAGCGTGGCGATCCCCTCCCGGATATCGCCCCCGGTCGCTTTTCCGAGTACGCGCTCGTCCGCCACTATATCGAGGACATCATCGACCACCTGAAAAGCCATCCCGACCGCCAGGCCGTACCGTCCTAACTCCCGGCTGATAAACCGCGGCGCGCCGCAAACCACTGCCCCAAGCTCGGCCGCTGCCGCGATAAGGTAGGCCGTTTTGCTGCGAATCCGCCAGAAATAACCGCGCAGCGTCTGGCGGGGGCTAAAGCAGGCCTCCGCCTGGGCAAACTCACCGGTACAAACCCGCATGCAGGTTGCCGCCAATTTCCGGCTGACTACTGGTTCCGGATAACCTGCCACCAACTCGATGGCCTTCGCGAAGATGGTATCGCCCGCGCGGATGGCCACCTTGTTCCCCCAGAGCCTGTGGACCGTAGGGCGGCCGCGCCGCACGGCAGCCCCGTCAACCACATCGTCATGCACCAATGTCGCCATATGGATCAGTTCTACAGCCACCGCTAGCGGTGCCACTTTCTCTAGTTCGTAACGGCCGAAATGTCCGCTTAAAAGCGCAAAGGCGGGACGCAACCGCTTTCCTCCCGCATTGCAAAGATGCGTCGCCGCTTCCCCGAGAACGCCGTCGAACTCCCCGACTATCCTTTTGAGCTCGGCCTCGATATACGACAGGTCATCCCTTATTTCGCAAAAAAAATCAAACATCACGGCCCCGTTGCGTTCCCTGCATTGCTAAGATTGAAATTCTTCTTTCTACGCTAAAATCCTCCCTACCCCGAAAAAAATACTTCCTTATACTGCTCGCCTTGAGGCTTACCCCTGTAAAGGCGGAAATCCCGGTAGTAGACCCCGTCGCTCTTGTAGTAGGCAAGATCGTCAACATCCGCGACCGAACCCCGGTTCTCCTCCTCCAGCGGCTCCGTTTCCGTAGAAAGGCCGTGCTGCGCTACGTCCTGCCAGGCATCCTCCCGGTCGTAAATCATACTCTCGTCGCCGGGGCGGGCCCAGGGAGGCTTTAAGAGCTCCTCCTCTACCGGCCTTCGCCCGCAGCCCCCCCTGACCTTCCTGTTTTTCTTTGCAGGAGGCACACATCGTCGTGTAGGGAACCGCCTCAAGCCTTTCCGGAGGGATCGGTGCACCGCATACGTCGCAGAAACCATAACGCCCAGTCGCCATCTTCGCCAGCGCATCCTCGATCGCCCGCAGCTTTAGCGCCGCATCCTCTTTCAAGGACAGGTCCTTGGAACGCTCGAAAAGCTCACTGGCTACATCCGCCGGGTGGTTGTCGTAAAGGGAAAGCTCACCGATCGCCTCTCGCATCGGTACCGCTAGCCCATCGCGCTCAATACCCGCGAGACGCCGTTTTAGCTCTTCCCGGTAGCGGAGCAACCGCTCCCGGAAGTAATCCTGTAACCCCGCATCCACGCGCTACGCGCCTCCTCCTTTATCAGTAGAGATGAAGCTCCACCATCCGCACCACTTCGGCAATAAACCTACCGCTTCCGGGAAGGTGGGCCGCCACCAGGCTTCGCAATATATAAACGAGGATCGCTCCTAAAATCGTAAAACCAATGGCGATACCCACACCCCGCGCGATACCGGCGATGAGGTTGATATACATTAGCCGCCAGGAGTGCTCGCGCAGGTGGACGTACTCGGCCAGGCGCATCTTCTCCATCGCTATGCTCACAGCCGTTCAATCTTCTTCGTGAGCAACCGAATAACCGCCTTGTCTTCCGCAACCGCCACCAGCACTCACCCCCCGCCTCCCGGGCGCCGATTTGGGCCGCTGCTCCCCTCCACCGGACATTCCCACCCTTTTGTCTCTCATTTTGCTACCGGCCCCGGACGCACTCCCCTACTTTCACCACCCCGTTCTTAATTTACCCTTCCCCCGGCAAAATAAAAGGCGTCGGCCCCGCTAAAATTTA
>NZ_JBRAIN010000001.1:0-49081 GCF_052743955.1 Thermodesulfitimonas sp. | reverse complement strand
AAAACTCGGGGAGAATAGGAGATACGGCGTACTTTCAGCAGTGGAATCATAGATTGACAGCAAAAGGATGTCCCATTTAATATAGATGAAGATATTACGGGGTGCCGAGGGGCGCCTTTTTGGTAAGGTGGTAGGAGGATGGGGGTTAGAGCGGAGATCCAGAGACAAAGGGTTCCGGTAACAGAAGCCGCGCCGCTTCCGCTATCGTCAGCGATAGCCTTCTGGGGGATAGCGGGGCTTTTATTTTTTACCCCCTTTTTCCGCGGCCTTTTCTTCCCGCCGGAACAGGAAAGGGCGCTAATTGTAGCGGCATTATCCTTTTGGCTTCTCTACTTTGGCCGGTGGTTGCGGCGGAAAACAAGATTCTTCGAACACCCGCTCGATTTCTGGGTCCTCGGGCTACCGGTAGTTTACGTGCTGAGTGCTTTTGGGGCCGTGAACAAAGGCCTGGCGGTAAACGAGATCGTTAAGGCTGCGCTCTACTTCGTGGTTTTCTGGACGGTTTCCCGGTTGGTGGCCGGGGAGGCGGATATTCGCCGGCTCCTGAAGGTAATCTGGGCCAGCGGCGTTCTGGTTGCTCTGGCGGGCTTGGCTACGGCCACCGAAATCATCTTTATCCGGGACGGTTTCCTGGGTGGCAGGATCTACTCCTCTTTCCAGTACCCCAACGCACTGGCCAGTTACCTGCTCTGTGTCCTCATCCTGGGCGCTTATCTTTGGGCTTGGGCACTGGGGCACGGTGCGGGGTTTAAAAATATCTGGCCATCCTGTCCGGCCTGGGTGGAGCGTCTCCGTCCTTATGCATATCTCTTTGCAGCGGGCAATTTCCTGATCGCCACGGTTTTCTGGGGCGCGAAATCGAATGGTGGTCTCCTCACACTGCTTATCGTTGCGCCGCTGTTGCTTCTTGGCGTGCCGGCAGAAAGGCGTGCGTCGCTTGTCTTACACGCCGTGCAGGTAGGTGTTCCTGGCCTTTTGGTTGCGCTTCCGTTTGTTAACTCGGCCACGGCAAAGAATTATGACCTTGCCTGGCTTTTGGTTTTCGCGGGTCTGGTGGTAGCGGTCGGCGTGCAGGTCTTCTACGACCTGGTGGTACGGCCTAAAGGCGTCAAAAAGATCCGCTTGCCACGCTGGGGCTTGCCAGCCGCGGCTGGCATCGCTGCAGCCGCTGTGGCGGTTGTTTTTCTGGTGCGCCCGGTTTTAGGGCATAAGATCCTATCGCTTATTCATTTCCGGAACGCGGTTGAGCGCTTCTATTTTTACCGGGACGCCTTAGAGATGATAGCGGCACGGCCTTTGCTGGGCTGGGGGGGTGGCGGCTGGCAGGAGGCCTACCGGGCCTACCAGGACTACTTGTATAACTCCACGCAGGTTCACGGCTACTACTTCCAGATTGGGGTCGAGACGGGCATCATCGGTCTCATCGTTATCGGCGGCATCTGGCTTACCTTCCTGCTTTCGGCCCACCGCCTCTACCACGGCGCGCAGGGGAACGAGGAGCGCCGCTTTCTGGTCTGGGTGCTGACGGTGAGCGCTTTAGGTGTGGGGCTGCACGCCGCCATCGACTTTAACCTTTCTCTTTCCGCCCTGGCCCTCGTTCTTTTTGCGATTTTCGGTATGGTTGCGGGGCTCGCGCGGCCGGAGGAAAAAGTTGTGGTGGCCAAGCGCCCGAAAAAAGTACAAGAGCCAGTAAATACGGCACCGCTCATAGCCGTGACCACTGCCGTCGTCCTCTTGGTGGCCGGCAGCTTCAGTCTGGCGTTGGCCGGAGATTGTGCCCTGGAAGCGAACATGAGGCTGGCGAAGAACGATATTGCGGGTGCCCAGAAGAAGTTAGAGCGCGCTCGGGTGTTTAACCCCTTCGACGCTGATTGTGATATGCTGCTGGGACGCATCTATATGAGCCAGGGCGACGCAGCGGCGGCTATCGGAGCGGCGGAGGCCGCGCTTGCCAAGAGCCGGTATAGCGCGGCGAAGCACGCGGAGTTGGGGATGGCCTACATGAATGCGGGCCGGTACGAGGCGGCTGTAGCCGAAGCACGCCAAGCGGTGGCGATGGCCCCCTTCCAGGTTCAGTGGTACGAAAACCTGGCCCGGACGGCTTTAAACGCCGGCTATTTAGAGCTACGCGCCCGGCAGCAGGAAAAAGCCCGTGCCTTTTTCAAGCAGGCAGCGGCGGTGCCTGGGAAGATCAAGCGCCGGATGGCCACGGTAACACCGCAGGAGCGTAAACTCTGGGTCGTCGCGCCGCTGATGGAACCTACCCCAGCGGTGAATATCAGCGCGGGTGGCGCGCTCTATTTCCTCGGGCGCTTTCCGGAGGCTGCGGAAATATTGCAAAACGCGCTCAAAGAGGTGGAACGTGAGGGCGTGGCCGAGCAGGAGAAGGAGATGTACGCGGAAGGCTGTTTGTGGCTGGCGCTGGTAAGTGAAAAACAGGGCCATATGTCCCTGAAGGAAGAGTATCTGAAGAAAGGCAGGGAAGCTGTGCCGGCGGTTGCGGAATGGTACAAGTACACGGTTCAACTGCCGGTTCTCGGCGCGGCTAAAAAGTAAATTGTCCCCTCTTGACTTTGGGCCGTGGTTTTAGTTATACTAAGTTTGGTTTTGCGGAGCCGTGGTGTAGCCAGGTTTTAACACACTGGCCTGTCAAGCCAGAGAGCGCGGGTTCAAATCCCGTCGGCTCCGCCAGGACTCTACTTGCCGCGGTAGCTCAGTAGGTAGAGCAGAGGACTGAAAATCCTCGTGTCGGCGGTTCGATTCCGTCCCGCGGCACCAGTTTAGAGCCAGGAGGCAGGAGGTCAGAGGTCGGGGGAAAGAAACTGGCCTTGCCAGTTTCAATAAAATTTAATAGGTTCTCGCGTCCGACTTCTTGCAGGGGATGTCTGTTGCGCGGAAGTGGCTCAGCGGTAGAGCATCGCCTTGCCAAGGCGAGGGTCGCGGGTTCGAATCCCGTCTTCCGCTCCATCTAAGAAATAAACGGCTTTCCAGGTTTGGCGGGAAGGCCGTTTTTAGTTTAAAAAGCGTTATGGGCGATGGCCCTTGCTAACTACTCTTGCGTTCGGGGCTGGCGGGCATTTTATTTTCGACTGGCCCTTTTTACCGCCAGCCGCAGGACCGGCTACTATGCATCCGGCAGGATAAGCTGCCGGACGCGCGTGGCAAGCGACATTTCCTGGTCGGCGCTATCCTGACCGGCAAATGGCCCAAAGCCAAAGGGGGCCGCCATCTCGGTGAGAATCACCCGTGCGGCTTTAAGGCGCCGGCGGTAGAAAGTTTCGTGGTCCATCATCTCTTCGGCGATGCCGATCTTTTTACGGAGGCGGTCGGGGGTAAAGAGGAGCGGCATCAGGATGCGGGCGGTGTTAGGGGTGAGCCAGACCCGGCAGTTGAGCGTCTCGCTGGCGTAGTGAACAAGCGCGAGATAGAGGTCGGAAAGTTCGTAGTACTTAAAAGCGTCCGCAGCGGCGAGCCATTCTTTAACGGTCCAGACGCGTTCTCCATCATGTCCCAGGCAGGGCCTGTTCTTTTCCACCATGAGAAAAAAACGCTCCGTTACCCGGGGAGCCTCGCCGGCGGCTTCAATTTTCACGGCCCGTCCTACGGGGTAGGTGCGGCAGTTGCGGGGCCGGGCCGGGTAGATGCTGCACTTTCCGTCCGGAAGCATAAAGGCGCAGCAGCCTTTTTCGGCGTGTTTCAGCCAGACGAAGGGCCAGTGGGAGGTGGCGCCGAAGTCATAGCTGCAAAAAAGATCGAGGAACTCGGTGCTGGGAAGTTTTAAATGGCGGGCCATCACCTCGATATCCCACGGGTCAAGGAGAATGGTGATCAGGCGGCAGCAGTTACCCATGCATTTTTCGCTGCATTCAAAGGCGAATCGGTCGTTAAGCTCGATTTCCTGGCGTCCGGCTTTAGAGAAACTGATCGTGTGCTGCATGTCGTTTCCTCCTTTTTTAGTTAGGCCACTTAAAGCCTATCGCGTAGCAGTCTTGGTGTCAATGGCTGCCTGTCCGGAGAGTAAAGGGGCGCAAGCCTAAATATAGACATAATAAAAAGAGTTGACAGCATGTAGCCCATATGCTAAATTACTTAAGGCGTGGTTTGTGTGACCGGGGACGCTTCTTTTTTTTACTTTTTTGCGAGGCAGGTGTTGGCGCGAATGCGGGTTATTATCACCCTTGCGTGTACTCAGTGTAAGCGGCGGAATTACGCGACCACCAAAAACAAGAAAAACGACCCGGGGCGGCTTGAGCTCAAGAAGTACTGCCGGTGGTGCGGGACCCATACCGTTCATAAGGAAACCAAATAGTTTTAAGCGAGGATAAGATTATGGCGCCGACGAAGACCAAAAAAAAGGCGGGAAAGACGCTGCCCCCTACGGAGAAGGTGGTAGTGCCGCTGGAAACAAAGGCGAAGGCAAAGAAGGAGGTTCCGGCGGCGCGGGAATCTGTGGTTAAGCCGTTACGCCGGGAGGGTGCCCAGCGCGAAGTCCCCAAAAAACGCTTCCAGTTAGGGGAGTTTATTGCTAGCGCCCGGCAGTTTTTTGCGGGGGCCTGGCAGGAGCTCAAGAAGGTGCACTGGCCGTCACGGCGTGAGGTAATCATCTATACCGGGGTAGTCCTGGTGGTAGTAACGATTGTGATGCTCATCATCTGGATTGCCGACTCTGTTTACAGCCAGATCCTGCGCTTGATCATTAAGTAACGTATTTGTTTTTAGGAGGTGAGGGAGGGGGACCTCCCTGCCGTGAGCAAGCAGTGGTACGTTATCCATACCTATTCCGGCTACGAAAATAAGGTTAAGGCGAACTTAGAGAAGCGGATCGCCTCGATGAATATGGGCGATAAGATTTTCCGCATTGTCGTACCGGAAGAAGACGAAATCGAAATCAAAGGCGGTAAAAAACAGGTTTTAAAGCGGCGGATATTTCCTGGTTACGTGCTTGTGGAGATGATCTTAACCGATGAGTCTTGGTACGTGGTGCGTAATACGCCGGGAGTAACGGGTTTTGTGGGGAGCGGTAATAAGCCCTTGCCGCTAACGCAGGCGGAGGCGGAGGAGATTCTGAAGCGAATGGAAGGCGAGTCACCGCGGATCCGCCTCGACGTTACGCCCGGCGAGAAGATCAGGGTGACTTCCGGCCCCTTCCAGAACTTTATCGGCGTGGTTGAGGAGGTTAACGCCGAAAAAGCAAAGTTAAAGGTATTAATCTCGATGTTTGGCCGGGAAGTGCCGATAGAACTTGATTATTCCCAAATAGAAAAGACCGTGTGACGGGAGGTGAGACGATTGGCCAAAAAGGTCGCGGCAGTAATCAAGCTCCAGATACCCGCAGGAAAAGCTACGCCGGCACCACCTGTCGGTCCCGCTTTGGGCCAGCATGGTGTTAACATAATGGCCTTTGTGAAGGAGTACAACGAGCGGACGGCAGCGCAGGCCGGTTTGATCATCCCGGTGGAGATCACCGTTTACGAAGACCGTTCTTTTAGCTTTGTTTGCAAGACGCCGCCTGCGGCGGTGCTTCTGAAAAAGGCCGCCGGCATCGAGACAGCATCTGGTGAACCCAACAAGAAAAAGGTCGGGAAGGTGTCCCGGTCCAAGGTCCGGGAAATCGCGGAGCTAAAGATGCCCGATCTGAACGCGGCTTCGCTTGAGGCGGCTATGCGGATGATCGAAGGGACGGCCCGGAGTATGGGTATTGAGATCGTGGAAGGTTAAGACGCTGCTTTAAAGGCAAAAGGTGGGAGGAGTTATCTCCGCAAGACCACAAGGGGGAATAAAGTTGCCAAAACACGGGAAAAAGTACCAGGAAGCGCGCAAACAGATCGACCGGACAGTTCTCTACGAGCCTTTGCAGGCGGTAGAGTTAGTGAAAAAGGTCGCGCCAGCTAAGTTTGACGAGACGGTAGAGGTTGCCGTAAAGTTAGGCGTTGACCCGCGGCACGCCGACCAGCAGGTGCGCGGTGCGGTGGTCCTGCCGCACGGGACGGGTAAGACGCGGCGGGTACTGGTTTTTGCCCGGGGGGAGAAAGCCAAAGAGGCGGAGGCTGCGGGTGCCGACTACGTTGGGGCGGAGGACCTTATCGCCAAGATTCAAGAAGGATGGCTCGATTTCGACGTGGCTATCGCTACTCCCGATGTTATGGGTATGGTCGGTAAAGTCGGGCGGATTCTGGGCCCCCGGGGTTTAATGCCGAACCCGAAGACCGGGACGGTTACTTTCGATATCGCTCGTGCGGTAGGGGAAGTCAAAGCAGGTAAGATTGAGTACCGGGTCGATAAGGCGGGGATCATCCACGCGCCTATCGGCAAGGTTTCTTTTAACGCCGAGAAATTAGTTGAGAATCTGCGGACCTTAATCGAAGCTTTGATCCGGGCTAAGCCGCCAGCGGCCAAGGGTCAGTATATCAAAGGGGTGAGTATTTCCTCGACGATGGGCCCCGGCGTTAAGGTAAATGTTGCTAAGTTAGTTTCGTGAGAAATCACGAAAGTTTAGTTTAAAATACCGCTTAACGGCGGTTGAAAAGCTTTAAAAAAGCCGTAGACAGCCTGGTGCTCAAAAGGCTTAATGGCGGTTCTTACCGCCGCCGGCCGAGGCTTGAGGTCAACCCAGCGGGATCCTCTTTGTCTACGGATCCCGCTTCTTTTTCTGGTGCGAGTGAAAGGAGGTGAGGATGTGCCGGTTCGCGAGGAGAAGAAGGCGGTAGTAGAGGAGCTTACACGAAAATTGAAAGAGGCCCGGGCGGTGTTTGTAACCAACTATAGGGGTATCCCGGTAGCCCGGCTGACAGAGTTGCGGCGCCGGTTGCGGGCTGCAGAATGTTCCTTTAAGGTGAGCAAGAACACTTTAACGCGGATTGCGGCGCACGAAGCCGGCGTGGCGGATCTGGTTCCCATGCTTGAGGGGCAGGTAGCCCTGACCTTCAGTTTTGGTGATCCGGCAAGTGCCGCCAAGGTGCTGAACGATTTTACGCGCGAGTTCAAGATGTTAGAGATAAAAGGAGGCCTCCTTCAAGGGCGGCCGCTTACAAGCGATCAGGTCAAGGCCTTGGCTGATCTGCCGCCATACGAGGTAATGATTGCCCGGGTCGTCGGCGGAATCAAAGCACCGCTCTACGGTCTGGTTGGTGTGCTTAACGGGCCGATCCGGAACCTTGTGTACGTACTCAAGGCGATAGGAGAAAAGAAGGCGGCTTCATAACGCAGCCGCAAACTTTTGTTTTTGGAAATTAAAAATCTTTTAGGAGGGTGCAAAAGAATGTCCAAGATAGCGGAAATCATGGAGGCCATTAAGGGGCTTACGGTGGTTGAACTTGCCGATCTGGTAAAGGCCCTTGAGGAAGAGTTCGGGGTGACGGCTGCAGCGCCGGTGGCTATGGCTGCGGTTCCGGCAGCAGCGCCGGGAGCGGCGGCGCCGGCGGAAGAAGAAAAGACCGAGTTCGACGTTATCCTGGCCGCGGTAGGAGATAAGAAGATCAACGTTATCAAAGTGGTTCGGGAGATAACGGGTCTCGGCCTGAAAGAGGCGAAGGACCTTGTGGATAACGCACCGAAGCCGGTCAAGGAGAAGGTCAGCAAGGAGGAGGCCGAAGCGATCAAGGCTAAATTGGTCGAGGCCGGCGCCACCGTGGAGATCAAGTAAGGCTGCGGCGGTTACGTGGGGGTTATTTAAGGGCGACCTTTATTAAAAGGTTGCCCTTTTTATCGCCTCTGGGTCCTTGAGGCTACCGGACGTTGCGGGCAGGTGGCGCCTGTGTTATAATACCATTTGGTCCCTAAATAGCTGGGGTAATTGTTGTGAAGAGAGGAGCGGATTCTTTATGAAAAAGGGCATTCACCCGAATTACGGGCCGGCGCGGGTGATCTGCGCTTGCGGGGCGACTTTTGAGACTGGTTCGACGAAAAAGGATCTGCGGGTAGAGGTATGCTCCAAGTGCCACCCCTTCTTTACCGGACAGCGCCAAAGTATGGTAGAGCGGCGCGGCCGCGCGGAGCGCTTCCGCAAGAAGTACGGCCTTTAAGCTTACTCCGGGGCGTTTTGACACCAGGGTGATCCTGTTGGGGAAACCGGAGGTTACCTACGGGGGGCAGGCGGTCATTGAAGGGGTGATGATGCGCGGTCCCGAGGCGTGGGCGGTGGCGGTGCGGCGTCCCGACAACTCAATAGTCGTGCGGCGGGAGCCGTTGCGCGCCTTGAGCAGCTCCGGGATCTGGTGTCGGCCGCTTTTCCGCGGGATGGCGGTCCTTTACGAGGCGCTGGTGATCGGGATTCAGGCGCTCAGTTACTCTGTCGAGCAGGCAGTGGGAGAGGAAGAACGTCCGGTTGGCCGCTGGGAGATTGCGGCCACCGTCTTTTTAGGGATCGTACTGGCGATTTTCCTTTTCGCCATCATTCCGGCGGGCCTGGCCTACCTGGCAAGGGGCGCGGTTTCTTCGGGGGCCGGCCAGAACCTTCTCGAAGGGCTGGTGCGGCTGGGCGTTTTCCTGCTTTATATTGTTCTGGTAGGTCTGATTCCCGATATCCGGCGGGTTTTTGCCTATCACGGGGCGGAGCACCGGGTAATCAACGCTTACGAGGCGGGCGCGGCGCTAACCATAGAGGGGGTGCGGGGGTATCCGGTGCTGCATCCCCGCTGCGGGACGAGTTTCATCCTGGTTGTGCTGCTTTTAAGTATCCTGATTTTTTCCTTTTTAGCTCAGGAACCTTTATGGTGGCGCCTGCTATCGCGGGTGCTCTTTCTGCCGCTCATTGCGGGGATCAGTTACGAGTTTATCAAACTGGCGGCCAGGAAGCAAGGGAATACCTTCTGGCAGTTTCTGGTTGCACCGGGCCTGTGGCTCCAGCGCCTGACGACGCGCGAGCCGGACGACGCCCAGGTGGCGGTGGCCCTGGCGGCGCTTGATGCAGTGCTGGTAAAGGAAGGTGATCCGGGTGCTGGAAAAGTTGGACAAGATTGAAGAACGTTACGAGGAATTAAGCAGGAAGATTGCGGACCCGGAGGTAATCGCGGATTACAGCCGGTGGCGGGAATATGTCAAAGCCCACGCCGAGATGGAGGAAATAGTCCATACCTACCGCGAGTACAAGAAGGTGAACTGGGATATAGAAAATGCCGAACTCCTGCTGCGGGAAGAGAACGATCCGGAACTTCGGGATTTGGCCGCCGAGGAGCTTAAGCTGCTGAAGGAACAGAAAGAAGCGTTGACCGAGCGGCTCAAGGTTCTCCTCCTGCCGAAAGACCCGAACGACGAGAAAAACGTGCTTCTGGAAATCCGCGCCGGAACCGGGGGTGAGGAGGCGGCGCTCTTTGCGGCTGACCTTTTGCGGATGTACCTCAAGTTTGCGGAACGGCGCGGCTGGCGCAGCGAGATGATGAGCAGCAGCCCGACCGATCTCGGCGGGTTCAAGGAGGCCATCGTCCTCATTGAGGGACGGGGGGCTTACAGCCAGTTGAAGTTTGAAAGTGGGGTGCACCGGGTCCAACGCGTTCCCGAGACGGAGGCGAGCGGGCGGATCCATACTTCGGCGGCGACAGTGGCCGTTTTACCCGAGGCGGAGGAGGTTGACGTGGCGATCGACCCGAAAGACCTCAGGATCGACGTCTTCTGTTCAACCGGTCCGGGCGGGCAGTCGGTGAACACTACCCAGTCTGCGGTCCGGATCACCCACCTGCCGACGGGGATAGTGGTCACGTGCCAGGACGAAAAGTCCCAGCATAAAAACCGGGATAAGGCGATGAAGGTGTTGCGGGCGCGGCTTTTGGACAAAATGCAGCGGGAGCAGCAGGAAAAGATCGCGGCGGCCCGGCGGTCGCAGGTTGGAACCGGTGACCGCAGCGAGCGAATTAGAACGTATAATTTCCCGCAGAACCGGGTCACTGACCACCGGGTGGGGCTCACGCTTTACCGGCTCGGTGAGGTTTTGGACGGGGATCTGGATGAGCTAATCACTGCGCTGGTTACTCACCACCAGGCCGAGCGCCTCCGCCAGATCAGCTGAGTTTGCGGCCGGGACTGGGGCCCAAGATAGAGCGTGACGGTTGATGCGGGCGGATGAACTTTTGCGCGCGGCGACAGCGGAACTGAGAGCCGCAGGTTGCGCTTCGCCACGGCTCGATGCGGAGGTGCTCCTGAGTGCTGTGCTCGGCTGCGACCGGCTGGCGTTATACCGGGAGCCAGCGCAGCAGGTAACTGACCGGGAAGCCGCTACCTTTCGCGCACTCCTATCCCGCCGGGCGAGCGGGGAGCCGATTGCTTACCTCACCGGCGAAAAAGAGTTTATGGGGTTGCGCTTCAAAGTGACACCGGCGGTTCTGATCCCGCGTCCCGAGACGGAGTTGCTGGTGGAGACGGCGCTAGCACTTTTACAGGGTGTAGCGGCGCCGGTGGCGGCGGATGTGGGGACCGGCTGCGGGGCGATTGCCGTGAGCTTGGCCGTTAGCCTGCCGGCGGCGCGCGTATTCGCGACGGATATTTCGCCGGCGGCGCTCGCGGTGGCCAGAGAAAATGCCGGGCGCCAAGGGGTGGCCAAAAGAATAACTTTTTTTGTAGGGGATCTTCTTGAACCGCTTCTAGCGGCAGGCGAGCTCGTCCTGGACTTGGTGGCGGCTAACCTGCCGTACATCCCCGCCGGTGCGCTGGGTCGCCTCCCCCGCGAGGTCCAGCGGGAACCGGCGGTGGCCCTCGATGGGGGTGCGGACGGCTTGACGCTCTACCGGCGTCTGGTGCCGCAGGCGGAGCGCCTCTTAAAGCCCGGCGGTTACCTGTTAATGGAAATCGGCCCGGGGCAGGGGGAAAAAGCGCTTTTGCTTGTGCCGCCGCCTATGTGGGAGGCTCGGGTTGAATCTGATTTGGCGGGCAGAGAGCGACTGGTAGTCGCTTATCGTTGCCGCTGAAATTCGGTCTTTGGTTCCCTGCGCCGTGATATACTACAAAAGACGGGGATAGCGATGGCTAAGGAAACCTTGAGGTGGCAGGTGGACGCATTATGTCCCGACGCCGGTGCGCTTACCGCCGCGGGGGAACTTCTTCGCTGGGGGGGGCTGGTGGCTTTCCCTACGGAGACGGTTTACGGCTTGGGGGCGCACGCTGGCGACGTGGCGGCGGTAGCCGCCCTTTTTGCGGTGAAAGGACGACCGCTGCAGAAAGGGCTAATTCTCCACATAGCGGCGCGGGAAGAGCTCTGGCCTTACGTTAGGGAAGTTTCCCCGTTAGCCGCAAGGCTGATTGAAGCTTTTTGGCCAGGGCCGCTCACCCTCGTCTTTAAGAGTTCGGGCAGATTACCGGCGGCGGTTACGGGGGGGCTTCCTACGTTGGCCGTTAGGGTGCCGGCGCACCCGGTCGCGCTGGGCCTGATCCGGGCGGCAGGTGTGCCGGTGGTGGCGCCGAGCGCTAACCTTTCGGGACGGCCGAGCCCGGTTACGGCTGCGGCGGTGCTGGCGGATCTGGACGGGCGAATTGACGCGGTAATCGATAGCGGTCCGGCACCTTTAGGGGTTGCGTCCACCGTTTTAGACGTGACGGGCGAGGTGCCGCGGGTGTTGCGGTCCGGAGCGGTAGGCGCGGCAGAGATTGCGGCGGTAACCGGGACGGTTCCGGAAGGAGTTGCGGAAAAAGAAGAATCTTTTCGGTTCGGTATTCCCCTTATCCTGGTCGAAGGAGCGGAAATTGCCGTGAAGGCGGAGATTGAACGGCTGTACGCGCGGTTCACCATGGAGGGTAAAAAGGTGGGCGTCATCGCCCGGGAGGAAAACGTAGCACGCTATCCAGGCACCGTTATCCCGTGTGGCAGGGTGGGCGACGCCAATTCGGTTGCGGCGGGCCTTTACGTGGCGGTCGGGCGTTTAGCGACAGCCGTAGACCTTATTCTGTTCGAAGGTGTCTCCGAGGAGATAGGTTTTTTCGAACGCCTGCGACGGCTGGCCGCCCAGGTAACCCGTATGGAGGCAAGGTTATGAGCCTCTGGGCGATGGTGCTTTTGGGGATGGCGCTCGGCGTGGACGCTTTCTCAGCTTGCCTGGGTATCGGCTTTGGCGGGATTAGCCGCCGCCGGGCCCTTTATTTAGTGGGTAGCGTGGCTGCTTTCCATGTGGTTATGCCTTTTGCTGGTTGGTGGCTTGGGCAAACGGTAGGAGCGTTGCTCGGGCGCGTGGCGGGCGTTATCGGTGCGGCGCTCCTTTTTATTATCGGCGCGCGTATGATTTACGCTGCGACACAAACAGGTATTCCTGGTGCGGCCTGCTTTTTATTGCCGGGCAGTTGGGGCCTTCTTGGTTTTAGCGCGAGCGTGAGTGTCGACGCGTTGAGCGTCGGGTTTGCCTTAGGGGTTCACCGGTTCGGCCTCCTGCTTGTAATCTTGACTATCGGCTTAGTTGCCGGTTTAATGGCTGCACTCGGCTTAGGGCTCGGGCGAACCGTAGGCGCCTGGGTGGGCCACCGGGCGCAGTTGATTGGGGGTATAATCCTTTTGGGTGTGGGGCTACGCCTCCTTTCTTGACCTTTTAAAACGGGGGTGCGGCGATGCGACGCATTCTTTTTGTCTGTACGGGAAATACCTGTCGTTCGAGTATGGCGGAAGGCATCTGCAAGGACTTGCTGGCCCGCGAGGGCGTGGCGGACGTTGCGGTGGCTTCGGCAGGAATCTACGCTCTCACCGGCGCGCCGGCTTCTCCCGAGGCGGTGGAGGCGCTGGCGGAATGGGGCATAGACTTGAGCGGTCATCAGGCACGCCTTCTGACGCCAGAGATGGTGCGAGAGGCTGATCTTGTCTTAACCATGACCGCCCGCCATAAGATGGCTGTTTTGGAGATGGTGCCGGAGGCGAAAGATAAGGTTTTTACCTTTAGCGAGTATGCCGGTTTTGCCGGGGACATCCCTGATCCCATCGGAAAACCCCTCTTTTTTTACCGCCAGTACGCCGAAGAAATTCGCCGCCTCTGCCGCGTGGCGCTGGCGCGATTTCTTAGCGAAGGCGAAAAAAGGTAGACACCTTGATAGGGAATGGTGCTTTTATGTAGAATATCCTAAGCTTGGGTGTTTCACCGGCGAATAAGAAAGAGGTATTGGTGGAGGGTTTTTGATGCGTGTCGCTATCGGCTCGGACCACGGTGGTTTTAAGCTTAAGCGGGAGATAATTGCGTTTCTTTCGGAGGAAGGCGTTACGTTTCAGGATTTCGGTACCTATACGCCGGAATCGTGCGACTACCCGGATATCGCTTTTGCCGTGGCGCAAGCCGTGGCCCGTGGCGAATACGACCGGGGAATTATTATTTGTGGTACGGGTATCGGAGTGGCGATCGCGGCGAACAAGGTGCCGGGCGTCCGGGCCGCGCTATGCCACGATACCTTTTCGGCACGCATGGCGCGGGAGCATAACGATGCCAACGTCCTGACGCTTGGCGAACGCGTCATCGGCCCCGGTCTGGCGCGCGAGATCGTTGGGGTTTGGCTTAAGGCGGAATTTGCCGGGGGGCGGCACGCGCGGCGGGTGGACAAGATTACGACCTACGAGCAGGAGGTCGTAGCGCGGTAGTTTTGCGGAGTGTGTTTATAGCGAATTTACGGGGAGGAGAAGAGGTTGTCAAATTTACGGGGAGGAGAAGAGGTTGTCATTGGTGGAGCCGCTGGCCGTGGTTGACCCGGAAGTTTTCCGGGCAATTGAGCTGGAACTAAAGCGCCAGCAAAATAAGATTGAGCTTATCGCTTCGGAGAATTTTGCGAGCCGGGCGGTAATGGAGGCTCAAGGTTCTGTTCTTACTAACAAGTACGCCGAGGGCTATCCAGGCCGGCGTTACTACGGCGGCTGCGAGTACGTCGATATTGTGGAGCAGCTCGCGATTGCGCGGGTCCGCGAGCTTTTCGGCGCCGAGCACGCCAATGTCCAGCCCCATTCCGGGGCTCAAGCGAATCTTGCGGTTTATTTTGCGCTGTTGCGGCCCGGTGATACGATCATGGGAATGAACCTGGCCCACGGCGGGCACCTAACCCACGGAAGCGCGGTAAACATTTCTGGACAGTATTACTGTTTTATCCCCTATGGTGTCAGCCGGGAAACCGGCCGGATCGACTATGAAGAGGTGGCGGCCATCGCGCGGGAGCACCGGCCGCGCCTGATTATCGCCGGCGCGAGCGCCTACCCGCGCGAAATCGATTTTGCCCGGATGCAGCAGATTGCGCAAGAAGTTGGGGCCTACCTTATGGTGGATATGGCCCATATTGCGGGGCTGGTGGCGGCAGGGCTGCACCAGAGCCCCGTTCCCTGCGCCGACGTGGTGACTTCGACAACGCACAAAACCCTGCGCGGGCCGCGCGGTGGCCTGATCCTCTGCCGGGAGAAGTATGCTGCCGCCATCGATAAGGCGGTTTTTCCGGGAACGCAGGGCGGGCCGCTCATGCACGTGATTGCGGCTAAGGCGGTAGCTTTTGGGGAGGCGCTGCGGCCCGAATTTAAGGACTACCAGCGGCGGGTAGTAGAAAACGCCAAAGTGCTGGCGGAAGCCCTCGCCAGCTATGGTTTTCAGCTTGTTTCGGGCGGCACCGATAACCACCTCATTTTAGTCGATTTACGGAATAAGGGGTTGACGGGATTAGAAGCGGAGCGGCTGCTCGAGGAAGTCAACCTGACTGTAAACAAGAACGCCGTTCCCTTTGATACCCAGCCGCCCTGGGTAACAAGCGGCATCCGGCTGGGGACGCCGGCGGTTACTACCCGGGGGATGGGGATTGCGGCGATGAAGGAAATCGCGACGATTATTCATTATGCTCTCGACCACCGTGGCGATACGGCTTACCGGCAAAAGGCGCGGGCAATGGCGGCAGAGCTCTGCCGGCAATTCCCGCTCTACGAAGGGTAAATGCGACCAGACTGGGACCTTTATTTCATGACCATCGCCAGGGTGGTGGCGACCCGGTCCACCTGCCTGCGACGCCGGGTGGGAGCGGTACTGGTAAAAGAGAACCGGATTCTTGCTACCGGCTATAATGGTGCACCGTCGGGGCTTCGCCACTGCCTTGACACTGGGTGTCTACGGGAGGAACAAGGGGTTCGGGCTGGCGAGCGTCACGAGTTATGCCGGGGGCTTCATGCGGAGCAGAACGCCATCCTGCAGGCCGCTGTTCACGGCATTAGCATTGCGGGGGCAACGATTTATATAACGCACCACCCGTGTGTTCTCTGCGCGAAGATGCTGGTTCAGGCGGGTATCAAACGCATCGTTTTCGGTGGGGATTACCCTGATATGCTGGCGCAGCGTATTTTGTCTGAGGCCGGAGTGAAGGTTGAGCGGTTTGCGCGGGAGATAGATTTTCCGGGAAGGGGTAACGGCGGTGACGGTTAAGCATAAGGTTATTTCGCTACCACGACTAAATAAACTCTCCCCCACCCTCGAGTCGACGGCGCTTAAACTAATGGAAGAAGCAGGAGAATTAGCTCAAGCGATCGGAAAGCTCCGGGGCTTATCAGGGGAAGTCTGTGCCGAAGATACCCGGACGGTGATGGAAAAAGTGACCCGGGAACTCTTAGATGTTGCCCAGACGGCCGTTTCGATGATGTTTGTTCTCGAAGAAGATTACGGTATTAACATCGAGGCGGCGCTTGAACAGCATATAAATAAGCTAATGGCCAAAGGGTACCTCTCTTTATGAAGAACAATCCCAGAGAAGTTCTGATTATTTTCGGGACCAGACCTGAAGCCATTAAAATGGCGCCTGTGGTTCAGGTATTGCGTGACCGTCCCGACCTTTTTCGGGTCCGGGTAGCGGTTACGGCGCAGCACCGGGAGATGCTCGACCAGGTGCTGGCGCTCTTCGGGATTATCCCAGACTACGATCTCGACATCATGCGCGAGGGGCAGGATCTCTTTGAGGTAACCGTACGGGCCTTGACCGGCCTCAACCAGGTCTTGCAAGAAACCCGTCCAGAACTGGTCCTGGTGCATGGCGACACTACTACTACCTTTGCGGCAGCTCTTGCCGCTTTTTACCATCGAGTAGCTGTAGGGCATGTCGAAGCGGGGTTGCGGACCAGGGATAAATATGCGCCTTTTCCCGAGGAAATGAACCGGCACCTGACCGCTGTGCTGGCTGATTTGCACTTCGCGCCTACAGAGCGAGCGCGAGGGGCGTTGCTCCAAGAAGGGGTGCCTGCAGCGCGTATCTTTGTCACGGGAAATACGGTAATTGATGCTCTTTACCAAGTGGTTCGTCCGGGATACTGCTTTGCGGATCCGGTGGTTAGAGCGGCCGTAGCGAGCGGTTACCGGCTCATTCTGGTGACGACGCACCGGCGGGAAAACTGGAGCGAGCCGCTAGCGAATGTTTATCGCGCGCTGCGGCGACTAATCGAAACTTACCCCGACGTAGCGGTAGTTTTCCCAGTTCACAGGAACCCGCTTATTCGCAAAATAGTGACCCAGAGCTTTATGTTTTGCCCCCGGCTCTATCTCACCGAGCCGCTTCCTTATGGGGAGTTTGCGAACCTTATGGCCCGGTGCCATCTCGTCCTAACCGATTCGGGAGGCTTACAAGAGGAGGCGCCGGCCCTAGGGAAGCCGGTGCTTGTTTTACGACGGGTGACGGAGCGGCCGGAGGCGATAGAGGCCGGCACCGTCCGGCTTGTGGGTACGGAGGAAGAAGACGTGTTTCGGGCTGCCGCTGGCCTCTTAGAGAACCGGGCGGCCTACGAGCAAATGGCCCAGGCGGTGAATCCCTATGGGGACGGGAGGGCTGCACGTCGGATTCTGGAGGCGCTTGCTTTTTACTTCGGCGTTGGAGAACGCCCGGCCGATTTTCGACCGATTATGGCTACACCTGACCGGACCTGCGGCGCAAAAGTGTGAAATTTATCGCTTATTTACCGGAGCGTGACGGGGAAACTGGCTGAGTCTATGTAAGAGTGGGGAGATTAGGTCGGATTTTATGGAAAAGGCCCTTGCAAACTTTGGCCTCCGTGTAATATTATTTTTTAAAAAAAATCTTCTCTCTGGCAGCAGGAAAGACCTGATTTTTGTAGAATAACCTTTTGCAAGTGCCGTGCTACGTGAATCTTCAGCCCTAAGTCGATAGAAAGGCTTCTTTTTGAGGATGTTTGCGATTTTAAGAACAAATGATGCCGGGGGAGGGAATAACGGCCGTAAGGACAGTGGTCTAGGGAAGCCATTAAAAGCGTTTGCGCTGGCTTCGACGATTGCTGTTCAGTTTGCGGCTAGTGTTTTTGTGGGCGTCTGGATAGGAGATTATCTCGATGGCAAGCTGGGAACCCGGCCGTGGCTTATGCTTGCCGGACTCCTTACCGGAATTGGGGCAGGGATGTTAGGTGCCTACCGGACTGTTTCTAATATCCTCGATAAAAAATAAAAAATAGGTTACAGGGGGAGAAGCCTGAGTGCGTGATATCCATCTCGATACGTTGTTCAAGCAGAGCTTTCAAGGGACAGCAATAACAATATTTCTGGTGTCTGCCGCACTTCTGAGTGCCGCACCGTGGCGTTCTGAACTCATAGGTTTTATCATTGGGGCGTCGCTAAGTATAATTAATAGCTGGCTTCTGGCTAATAGCATCCAAAAGCTGGTAGCTTTTGTTCTCCGGCAGGACCGGGAGTTTGGGCAGGTCCTTTACATCATGGGTATGGTCGTCAGGTGGTTTCTGATTTTCGGTGTTTTAGTTTATATTGCGTGGACAGGATGGTGCGGGCTTTTAGGCTTACTAGCCGGTTATTTTGTACCGCCCTTATTAATGCTGGTAAGGCTTATTCATTTCCTGCTCTTTGGCCGGGTTGATTATTCGTGAACAGGGCTCCCAAAAACATCACCATAAAAATTCTCTGCGGAAAGGAGGTGAACAAGGGCTTGAAACGGTGCAGGCGCTACCTGGTTTTGCCTCTTTTTCTGGGTGGTTTGGCCTTGTTAGCATCCGGTTGTGCCGAGGGGTTCAGCGTTGAGAGGGTAGAGCATGACCTTAATATCTGGGGGATACCGCACCACCCGTGGCAAATCGGTCCTGGTAGTTTTTGGCAGCTTACCCCTGCGACGATAATCTTCACCTGGGTAGCGATGGGGTTGACCCTGTTACTCGGGGTACTTGCGGTTCGGGGGGCAAGTGTACGCCGGCCAACAAAGATGCAGGCTCTCTTCGAAATGGTCCTTGAGTTTTTGCGGGGCCTGGTCAATGATACGATGGACCCCAAGAAAGGTGCCGGTATCTTTCCCGTGATTGTAACCTTCTTCCTCTTCATCAGCGTTTGTAACCTGCTCGGACTCGTTCCCACTTGTATGGCTCCCACTGCCGACCACCAGACCACCTTCGCCTTCGCGTTGATTACCTACGCCCTTACTTACATCTGGGGAATCAAGTACAAGGGTGTAGGGGGATATTTCAAACACTTCCTACAGCCGTTTCCTTATTTCTTGCCCATTACGATTATCGAGGACCTAGCCAAGCCGCTTACCTTGGCCTTCCGTCTTTTCGGTAATATGAAGGGTAAGGAAACGATGGTCCTCGCCCTGCTCGGGTTGATCACCGGCTGGGCTGAGATCTGCGGCGGTTTTACCGCTTCCGTGGTCTGGTTGGCTTTCGGTGTTTTTGTCTCCTTTATCCAGGCTTTCGTCTTTACGATGCTAACTATTTCGTACATCGGTATGGTAGTTGCCGATGAACACCACTAATTGATGACGAACATTATTAATCAATTTTTTAAAAAATTAACTAAACTGGTCCATAAAAATTTTAAATCTTTCAAGGAGGAGGATCTTTCAATGGAACTCGGTGCTGCTGCTGCTCTCGGAATGAGTATTGCTGCTGGTCTTGGTGCGTTGGGTGCTGCGATTGGTGACAGTTTGGTAACTGGTAAACTGCTTGAGGGCGTTGCCCGCCAGCCGGAGGCGCGAGGTCAGCTAGTAACGCTCATGTTCATTTCTGTCGGCTTAATCGAGTCGCTACCGATTATCGCCATCGTTATCGCCTTCATTCTCATGGGCAAGATGGGTTAAATGCTTATACACCAGGAAACGGTAGAGGAATGACGCAGGCGCGGCCAGCTGAAGGCTGCGTTGCGGGTAACGTTAGGTCGCGGCTAATGGTACCTTGGCGGCATTAGATTTAGGAAGGAGGCGAGCAGGTGGAACTGAAATTAAACGCAACCCTGCTGGCACAGATATTCCACTTCCTGCTTCTCCTTGTTCTACTCCGCTTGGTGGCTTATAAGCCACTTATGCGGATTCTGGAAGAACGGCAGAAATTAGTTGCCGACCGGATCGCGCAGGCGGAGCAGAGACAGGCGGAGGCCGAACGGATCAAGGCCGATATGGAGGCCGAGTTGCGCCGTGCCCGTGAGGAAGCCCAGCAGATTATCGAGCGGGCTACCAAGGCGAGTGAGCAGCAGGCGCAGGCCATCATGGATGCGGCAAAAGAAGAAGCGGCGCGCCTGAAGGAGAGTGCGATGACGGATATCCAGCGGGAGAAGGATAAGGCCCTGGCCGAGCTTAAGGATCAGGTAGCCAACCTTGCTATTCTGGTTGCCGGAAAGGTAATCCGGGAAGGTTTAACGGCAGAAGTGCAGGAAAAGCTCATCCAGGATGCCATTAGCGAGGTGAAGAACTTACCATGCTAAAAGGCGCAGTGGCCGAGCGCTATGCCGGAGCACTCTTTAGTATAGCGCAAGAAAAGGGTCTGATGGAAAAAATTGAGCAGGAACTGCGCGGTATCCTGGAAGCGCTGGATGCTTCTCCGGATTTTAAGCGGGTATTTTACCACC
This sequence comes from Thermodesulfitimonas sp., assembly GCF_052743955.1. Lineage (NCBI taxonomy): Bacteria > Bacillati > Bacillota > Clostridia > Thermoanaerobacterales > Thermoanaerobacteraceae > Thermodesulfitimonas > Thermodesulfitimonas sp. The sequence continues at coordinate 29,333 of NZ_JBRAIN010000001.1, read as the reverse complement.
CGCAAGTTCCGGCCGCCGTAAAAAAGGAAATAATGAAAGAGGCGGTTGAGGGCCAGATTGAAGCCTATACCCTCAATTTTATTAACGTGCTTTTGGATGCCCGGCGGGAGGTCTTCTTTAAGGATATCGTACAGGAATACACCCGCTTGGTAAACGAAACGCGGAATCTGGTCGAGGTAACCGTGACCTCGGCCGTAGAGGTGCCTGCTACCTATAAAGAGGAATTGGTAGCCGCGCTTGCTAAAGCTACTGGGAAGGAGGTCCGGGTTACCTACGAAAAGAAGCCGGAAATCCTCGGCGGGCTTGTAATCCGGATCGGGAACCGGGTAATCGATACCAGCGTGGCGCGGCAGCTCGAGCGATTGAGAGAGCAGATCCGCCAAATTCGAGTAGGATAGGGGTGACAGAACGACATGAAGCTGAGACCCGAGGAGATCAGCTCGATAATCCGCCAGCAGATTGAAAAGTATGAGGTTCAGGTTGAGGTCTCGGATGTCGGCACCGTAATTTACATTGGTGACGGTGTGGCGCGGGTTTACGGGCTGGAAGACTGTATGTATGCAGAGCTCCTGGAGTTTCCGGGAGGCACACTCGGGATGGCGCTTAACCTCGAAGAGGATAATATCGGGTGCGTCATTCTCGGTCCGTATACCCACATTAAAGAAGGGGACGTGGTTAAAAGGACCGGCCGTGTGGCGTCGGTACCGGTTGGCGATGCCCTTATCGGCCGGGTGGTAAACCCAGTAGGTATGCCGCTTGACGGCAAGGGGCCGATTAAATCTGACAAATACCGGCCGATTGAACGTATTGCACCCGGTGTTATTTACCGGAAGCCAGTGGATACGCCGCTCCAGACGGGTATCAAGGCGGTTGACGGTATGATCCCCATCGGGCGCGGCCAGCGCGAGCTTATCTTGGGCGACCGGCAGACCGGTAAGACGGCTATTGCGGTAGACGCGATTATTAATCAGAAGGGCCAGAACTGCATCTGCATTTACGTTGCGGTAGGCCAGAAGGCGTCTACGGTGGCCAACGTGATCCAGAAGTTCCACGAGTACGGCGCGATGGACCATACGATTGTAGTTGTAGCTACCGCTTCCGACCCGGCGCCGCTACTTTACATCGCCCCGTTTGCCGGCTGCGCCATGGGTGAGGAATTCATGGAGCAGGGCAAAGACGTCCTGATCGTTTACGACGACCTATCCAAGCAGGCAGCTGCCTATCGCGAGCTTTCCTTGCTCCTCCGGCGCCCACCTGGCCGGGAGGCCTATCCGGGTGACGTTTTCAACTTGCATTCACGGCTTCTGGAACGCGCGGCCAAACTGCATCCGGATTACGGTGGTGGTTCGTTGACCGCGCTGCCGGTTATCGAGACGCAGCAGGGTGACGTTTCGGCGTACATCCCAACCAACGTCATCTCGATCACAGACGGGCAGATTTACTTAGAGCCGGACCTTTTCTACGCCGGTGTTCGTCCGGCGATTAACGTTGGTCTTTCGGTGTCCCGTGTTGGCGGTAAGGCGCAGCGGAAATGTATGCGCCAGGTTGCCGGCCGGCTGCGTTTGGATCTTGCCCAGTACCGTGAGCTAGCTGCTTTTGCGCAGTTCGGCTCCGACCTTGACAAGGCCACGCTGGCCCGGCTAAACCGCGGTGAGCGGCTGGTTGAGCTCTTAAAGCAAGACCAGTACTGCCCGATGCCGCTTGAAGAACAAGTAATGTCGATTTACACAGGCGTCAATGGTTATCTTGATGACTTGCCAGTAGATAAGGTCCGGGAATTTGAAGCGGAGTTCCTTAAATTCATGCGGACGCAGCGCCCGGACGTGGGCGAGGCTATCAAGAAGGACCTGGAAATTAAACCGGAAACAGAGGCGAAGCTTAAGAGTGCCATCGAGGAGTTCAAAAAGGGCTTCAAGATGCAGTACGGGTTGGCATAGGCGCGGGGGTGAGGATATAAGTGCCATCACTACGCGACTTTAAACGGCGAATCAAAAGCCTGCAGAGCACGCAGAAAATCTGTAAAGCTATGAAGGCCGTGGCCACCGCCAAGATGGCCAAGGCGCAGGCGGCAGTGATGGCGGCGCGTCCGTACGCCCGCCAGATCCACGAGGTTTTAGCGCGTCTCTCTCAGGCTGCCGGCAACGTGAAACACCCCCTTTTAGCGGTACGCGAGGAGAACAAGGTTTGTTATATCGTGATCACCGCTGACCGCGGGTTATGCGGGGGCTTTAATAGCAATATCATGCGGACGGTGATGCGGGAGATAGAAAAACACCCCGGCGCGGCCCTGATCCCTGTGGGGCGCAAAGGGCGTGATTTCTTCCGCTTCCGCCGGATGCCGATGGAGGCCGAGTTCAGTCGGTTGGGCGAGGAGATTAAGTTTGCCCACGCCCGCCAGATAGCGAAAATCGCTATCGATAAGTACGCGGCCGGTGAATACGACGCGGTTTACGTGGTGTATTCAAAGTTCGTCAACATTCTTGTGCAGCAGCCGACGGTGGTCAAGGTTTTGCCGATAGAGCCGCCGGCAGACGAGGGCGAAGAGGTAGTGAAGGAAGAGAAGAAGCACGGGCCGCAAGCTCTGTATATCTTCGAACCTTCGGCTGAGGCCGTGCTCTACGACCTGCTACCTAAATATGTAGAAACGGTAATCTTCCACGCAATACTTGAATCCAAGGCTGGTGAGCACAGCGCTCGGATGACCGCAATGGATGCCGCCACGAAGAACACGGAGGAGATGATTGCGCGGTTGACGCTGAAGATGAACCGTGTGCGGCAGGAGGGCATCACGAAGGAGTTGCTGGACATCGTGGGCGGTGCTGCGGCGCTCGAATAACGGCTTGAAGGAGGTTGAGGGGATAGAATGGCCAATGTTGGCGAGGTAGTTCAGATTATCGGCGTTGTGGTTGACGTACGCTTCCCCCCGGGACAGGTTCCGGAGATCTACAACGCCTTGAAACTTGAGTACGAAGATCCCTTTACAGGCGAAAAGAAGGAACTGGTGCTGGAAGTCGAGCAACACCTTGGGAATAACGTGGTGCGGACCGTGGCTATGTCCACGACAGACGGTCTTAAGCGCGGGACCAAGGTGATCGATACCGGGGCGCCAATTTCTGTGCCGGTAGGTAGGCCGGTTCTGGGGCGTCTGATCGACGTACTTGGGAACGCGATCGACGGCAAGGGCCCCATTAAGTCGGATAAGTACTATCCGATTCACCGCCCCGCGCCGCCGCTGGTCGACCAGTCGACTAAGGTTGAGCAGCTCGAGACGGGCCTCAAGGTAGTAGACCTGCTGGTTCCGTTCATGAAAGGCGGCAAGATCGCGATGTTTGGCGGTGCTGGTGTAGGCAAGACGGTTATCGTTATGGAGCTTATCAATAATATCGCGAAGCAGCACGGCGGTATCTCGGTCTTCGCGGGCGTCGGCGAGCGGACGCGTGAGGGCAACGACCTCTACTTGGAAATGACCGAGGCCGGGGTTATGCCGAAAACGATGATGGTTTTCGGGCAGATGAACGAGCCACCTGGGTGCCGTTTGCGCGTAGGGTTGACCGGGCTCTGCCTTGCGGAGTACTTCCGTGACGAGGAAGGGGCAGACGTGCTGATCTTCATCGATAACATCTTCCGTTTCTCGCAGGCAGGGTCTGAGGTTTCGGCGCTCTTAGGCCGGATGCCGTCCGCTGTAGGTTACCAGCCAACGCTCGCGAGCGAGATGGGGCAGCTACAAGAGCGGATTACCTCGACAAATAAGGGGTCGATTACTTCGGTGCAGGCGGTTTATGTGCCGGCCGATGACCTGACCGACCCGGCGCCGGCCAACACCTTCGCTCACCTCGACGGGACCGTTGTTCTTTCGCGGCAGATTGCCGAGCTCGGTATCTACCCGGCAGTGGACCCGCTGGACTCGGTTTCCCGTATCCTGGACCCGAAAGTTGTGGGCGCGGAGCACTACCAGGTAGCGCGCGGTGTCCAGAAGGTGCTCCAGCGGTATAAGGAACTCCAGGACATCATCGCGATCCTCGGAATGGAGGAACTTTCGGAAGAGGACAAACTTATCGTGGCCCGGGCGCGGAAGCTACAGCGGTTCCTCTCGCAGCCCTTCCACGTAGCGGAGGCCTTCACCGGCCGGCCGGGAGCTTACGTGCCGCTAAAGGAAACGATCCGGGGCTTCAAGGAGATTCTGGAGGGCAAGCACGACGACCTACCGGAGGATGCTTTCTATATGGTGGGCGGTATCGACGAGGCGGTCGAAAAAGGCAAGAAGCTCCTCGCACAGGCCTCTTAAGGAGTGAGCGCTTTGGCAGAAAAACTCCAAAAGTTAATTGTGGTTACGCCGTCCCGCGTTGCCTTCACCGACGAAGTCAGGATGGTAATTGCCCGCGGCGTTGGCGGGGATTTGGGTATTTTACCCGATCACGCGCCGCTTATCACCAGTCTAAAGACCGACGTTGTCCGGATCCAGAAGGACGGACAGTGGCGGTATATGGCGGTGAGCAACGGCTTCCTGGAGGTTAAGAATAACCGGGTAGTAATTGTTGCCGATAGTGCGGAGCTTGCGGAAGAAATAGATGTGGAGCGTGCCCGACGGGCTAAAGAGCGCGCTGAGGAACGGCTGCGGGCCCGCACCCCAGAGATTGACATCCTACGTGCGGAGGCAGCACTGATGCGGGCGCTGGCGCGGCTGAAGGCGGTTGAACTCGCTGGCGGGCCGAGGCATTAAGAGGCTTGGCAGCATCAGTTTCAGCAAGCGGAAAATCTAGGTTGTTAGATTAAAGGGGCTGTCTTAAAAGTGGCAGCCCCTTTTCCCTTGATACCGCTGTAACTTAATGACGGAGCGCTCCTGTATATTGGCTATTTAGCGGCACGTGGAACAACTAGAGCAGCTTGTTGCTTTACAGGAAGTGCAGGAAGAACCCTTGCCGCCATCAACACCGCGTGTGGCGAAAGAGGAAAGGAGTCTCTCGGGTTTGGGGGAGTTACAGGCGGGGCAGCTCAAGTTCGCGCCGGTTTCCCCAAGCTGGCAGAGCCTTTCGAAGTGGTATCCGCACCGGGAGCAACGGAATTCGTAAATCGGCACGGTCTATCTCCTTTCTAAGCAACAGACCTACAACCGCGTTTAAAACCGCGACTGCGCGGGCAGAACCGGGTTCCATACTAACTAAAAGCTTAAGGGAAGGGTCCCTCTTTGTCAATAGATACGCGGAGGTAGAGTAAATTTCGACAGGATTTCGCTGTTGAGTGGCGAATAAGTGCAAGCATATCCGAATAGAATCAAGGGAGAATATGTATGCGGTTGAATTTTTACGGTGCTGCGCGGACGGTAACCGGATCCTGTTTTTATGTAGAGGTTTCCGGAATACGGTTACTGATCGATTGTGGTCTTTTTCAGGGCCCCCGGGAGATCAGAGAGAGAAATTTTCAACCCTTCCCTTTTTCACCAGCTTCGCTTGATTACGTGCTGCTTACCCATGCCCATATCGATCATTCTGGGCTTATCCCGCGTCTCTGCAGGGAAGGCTTTAAGGGCAAAATTTTAGCGACAGGGGCGACGGTCGATCTGGTAGGGGTACTACTCCCTGATGCTGCCCACATTCAAGAGATGGAAGCCAAGCGGAAAAACAGAAAGGCCCAGCGTGCTGGTAGGCCGCTCGTCGAGCCGTTATATACGGTAGCGGACGCTTACGACGCGCTCCATTTTTTTCAGAAAGTCGCTTACAATACGGAAGTCCCGCTCTCTTCTACGGTAAGCGCTACTTTTCTCGATGCTGGCCATATCCTCGGTGCGGCGATGATTTTACTGCGGACTAACGAATCCGGTATGCCCATGAATGTGCTCTTTACTGGGGATCTAGGGCGGCCGGGGCAACGACTGGTAAAGGATCCAGCGGTAGTGGAGCGTGCAGACTACGTGATTATCGAATCAACTTACGGCAATAGACAACACCCGCAGGTGGACGAAGTGGCGGTTCTGCACGACGTTCTATGGCGTACCTACCAGCGTGGGGGCAATGTTGTTATCCCGGCATTCGCTGTCGAACGCACGCAAGACCTACTCTACGACCTTGATAGGCTCTGGCAAGCGGGGAAGACGCCACCGGTTACGGTTTATATCGATAGTCCGCTGGCAGCGGCGGTAACGGATATCTTTAACCGGCATAGCGAATGTTATGATTCCGAAGCCCGCAGTTACCTGAGATCCGGAGAAAATTTGTTTAGTTCCGGATTCATGAAATTTTCGGTGAGCCCGGAGGAATCGCGGGCCCTAAACGAGATCAAGAGTGGGCTGGTAATTATCGCCGGTAGCGGGATGTGTGAGGCGGGGCGGGTCCGGCACCACTTGAAACATAACCTTTGGCGGTCTGAGTGTACGGTGGTCTTTGTGGGTTACCAGGCGCAGGGCACGCTGGGCCGGCATATCCTCGATGGAGATAAGAGTGTGAGGATATTCGATGAGGAGGTGGCAGTAAAGGCGGAAATCGTGGAGTTAATGAGTTATTCGGCTCATGCTGACCAACCAGCCCTGCTTAACTGGCTGAAAAAGATGAGCAGCGCACCCCGACAGGTTTTCGTCGTTCACGGTGAGCCGGAGGCTGCTGAGACCTTGCGACTCATGATTGAAGAGAAGCTCGGCTTCAACGCCGTTGTCCCTGATTACGGCTCCTCATGGTTGCTCACCGGGGACCCGGATAAGGTGGCGCTTTACGAGGCGTACCGCCGCCTTGGGGAGCGGCTGCGGGTAGTACTTCAGACTGGGGACCCGGCGGTGATCACGGCGGTTACCCGCCAGATAGAAGCTATTGTTGCGGGTAGCGGTGCGGGGGCAGTAAGCAAATAGGGTATAGGTGCCGGTGGTTGGGGATTTGCACGACGCGCCGCGAATTTTTTTTATAATGGTTTTACGGAGGAATTAATTATCGGCGACGGGTTCACGCTCACACGTTATAACGGGTTACCTCTTTTGCAAACGGCGGTCATGGACCTACCTTGGCTCGGACACGCCTTTACCACGCGTCTAGGAGGCGTAAGCGAAGGTCCTTTTGCTACCCTTAACTTAGGCTTTACAGTCGGTGACGTGCCGGAACGGGTATTGGTCAATAGGCGGTTGCTGGCTACCGCCCTCGGTTACGACCCGGCCCGGATGGTTGCTGGTCGGCAGGTTCACGGCGAAAAGGTCGCTGTTGTAACGGTGCGCGAGGCTGGAGCCGGTGCCTGTAGGCCGGAGACAGCGCTCGATGCCACCGATGGTCTAACTACCAGCGAAGCGGGTCTGGCTTTGATGGTCTTCTTTGCGGACTGTGTCCCGGTGCTTCTTGCGGATATGGTGAAGCGGGTTATAGCGGTAGTCCATGCCGGTTGGCGGGGTACGGCCAGGGAGATTACGCGCCGGGCGCTCGGTGTTATGGCGGCGAACTTACAGGTTGCACCGGCACATTGTGTAGCGGCGATCGGGCCGGCCATCGGGCCCTGCTGCTACGAGGTAGATGAACCGGTGGCGGCGGTCTTTCGCCCGTGGGGGGAAAAGGTTACCTGGCGCCAGGGTGATAAATGGCGCGTTGACCTGTGGGAAGCTAACCGAGAGACGCTTATTGCCGCTGGTATCCCCCCGGAACAGATTGCGGTAATCAGGCTTTGTACCTGTTGCCACCCGGAGCTTTTCTTCTCCTACCGCCGGGATGGGGTTAAAACGGGGAGGATGGCCGGTGTGATTTTTCGGCGCTAAAATGGTTATCTGGACGCTAAGATAAGCGAAGATTTAAGGCGATAAAGACGGAGTGCTGGTTGTGCATTCTTGCGGGGTAGCTAAAAAGAAGCCGGGTATTTTTTGCTTGGTATAGTCATAATGGTGCTGGCGCTGGGCTGCGTTCCTAAGGCGGCGACAACTCCCCGTCATCCCGCCGTTAGGGTGGTGGGCTCTACCGCTCTTTTACCTATAGCGCGGGATGCGGCCAGGTTGCTAAGCGTTGCAGATAGGACAGCCAGGGTAGAGGTTTTTGGCGGTGGTTCCCTGACGGGGCTACAGCAGGTTGCTGGTGGCTGGGCTGACGTCGCGCTCTCGCTCGTTGAGCCGCCTTCCGGTGAGCCGCTTTACCGCCGACTTAAGGGAAAAGTTATTGGGGTGATGCCGGTGGCCCTAGTTGTTCATCCTGCGGTCCAGGTGGATAATTTTTTTAAAGACGAAGTAACCCGAATCTTTCTCGGACAGGTGAGAAGCTGGGTGGAGTTGGGGGGGTACAAACACCCCTATTGTGATTATCAATCGTGCCCAATCGTCGGGTTCGCGGCAGTTGATAAAAAAGCTTGTCCTTGGCGGGCGCGAATTTACTGGTAATACCCGACTAGTTAATTCTGACTTTGAGGTTCGTAAGGTAGTGGCCTCCACTCCAGGGGCGATAGGCTATCTCGGGGCTACATACCTTAACGGGTCCGTGAAGGCTTTAAAATATAACGGTATTGAGTGCACGCCAGAAAACGTAGCGAACGGTAGCTACCCCCTTTACGGGCTGGCTCGGGTTTATACACGGGTAAAGCCGGAAGGAACGGTGCGGTCCTACAGCGAAGTTTTGCTCAAAGAGTCGTTTTTATTGGAAGAGGCCAAGAAGGAGCTAGTACCCCTTAAAATGCTGAAAAAGAGTTCGGAAACATCTCAAAGCAGGGTTAAGGGGAGATGAAAAATGGCGACGAAGATAAGGGTTGAGCGGCTGAATCTCTATTACGGCCAGGAGCAGGCTTTAAAAGAGATTAGCATCGAGATAAAGGCGAACCAGATAACGGCTTTGATCGGGCCTTCCGGCTGCGGGAAGACGACATTCCTCCGGACCTTGAACCGTATGAACGACCTAATAGAAGGGGTGCGGATTCAGGGGAAGGTGCTCCTTGACGGCGAAGATATTTATGCCCCCCAGGTTGACGTAGTAGAACTACGTAAACGGGTCGGGATGGTTTTTCAACGGCCAAATCCTTTCCCGATGTCAGTTTACGATAACGTTGCCTTTGGCCCCCGGATACACGGCTTGAAAAATAAGCGCCGCCTCGACGAGATTGTGGAAGCGAGCCTGCGCAGCGCCGCGCTCTGGGATGAGGTGTGTGACCGGCTACACCGGTCGGCGCTTGGTCTTTCCGGGGGACAACAACAGCGGCTTTGTATCGCGCGGCTTTTGGCGGTAGAACCGGAGGTTCTCCTCATGGACGAGCCGACCTCGGCTCTCGATCCTGTTTCCACCATGAAGATTGAGGAGTTGTTCCAGGAGCTCAAGAAGAACTATACCATCGTCATCGTAACCCATAATATGCAGCAGGCGGCGCGGGTTTCGGATGTCACGGCTTTCTTCTTGGTCGGCGAACTTATTGAATACGGCGAGACGGGGACGATTTTTACCCGGCCGCGTGATGCCCGGACGGAGGACTACATAACCGGACGGTTCGGATGAAAGGCTACTCACGGCTAGTTTTCGGTATCTCTATTTATCTTAGTGAACTTTTTGTTGTCAGAATAGGTATAATCTTTTAAAAAGTTTCGGGGAGTGGTTAGGACGTGGCGAGCCAGCGGACTTCTTTTGAACGTGAATTAACAGAGCTACAGCGTGACGTCCTGCGGGTGGGCAGTTTGGTTGAGGAGCTTATCTTTAACGCCGTGCAGGCTTTAGTTACCCGGGATGAAGGACTGGCCAAAAAGGCGATTGCCGGTGATGACGAGGTTGATAACCTGTGTAAGGAGATTGAGCGCAGGTGTGTCCGACTGGTCGCTACCCAACAACCCCTTGCCCGCGACCTCAGGATTATTTTTACGGGGATTAAGATCATCTCTAACCTTGAGCGAATGGGGGACCATGCGGTAGATATTGCTAGATACGCCCTTAACCTCATCACTTGTTACAGTTCGACTGTTGCGGACGTTGCCTTGCAGGGTATCACGCAGATCGCCCGGATGGTGCAGCAGATGGTTAAAACGAGCCTAGATGCTTATGTTTCGAACGACACAAGCCAGGCGCGACAAATGAGTAACGCTGATGACGATGTAGACCATCTCTACCGCAAGACTTTCGATGCCATCCTGTCGCTTATGGAAAAGGAGCCTGAAAATCCACGCTGCTATGTTTACTTACTTCTTGCTGCCCTGCGCCTGGAACGGGTGGCCGACCGGGCTACTAATATTGGCGAAGACGTGATTTACCTGGTTACTGGTGAGTGGGAGGAGCTTAATTAATAATTATCGGGACCAGGCGTTGCAGGAATTACCAGTGCGGTGGGGAATATTTAAAAGATGGATCAGGTTGTAAAGGCAAACCTCAGGCGGGTTAAGGAGGAGATCGCGCGCGCGGCACGCCGGGTCGGGCGAGATCCGGCCGAAGTCCAGCTTGTCGCTGTATCGAAAGGGGTGCCGGTTACGGCGATCCGTGCGGCACAGGCGGTGGGGCAGAGGCTCTTCGGGGAGAACCGGGTGCAGGAGTTCGTAAGAAAGTACGAGACGATTGGCGATACGGTCGACTGGCATTTTATCGGTTACCTCCAGCGTAATAAGGTAAAATACCTGGTGGGCCGGGTTAAGTTGCTTCATAGCCTTGACCGCTGGGACTTAGCTGTAGCGCTTGATCGTTGGGCACAAAAGAAAGGTCAGGGGTTTGAAGTGCTCCTCCAGGTAAACGTAGCGCGCGAGCCTTCAAAACACGGCCTTCATGAGGAGGAAGTGCCAGATTTCCTGGCGGCGGCCGCTGCTTTGCCGGGTATCCGGATCCGGGGGCTGATGACGATTGCTCCGTTCGTTTCCGATCCCGAAGAGGTAAGACCCGTTTTCAGGCGGCTGCGGGAATTGGCAACCGCCTACCGCCATTACGCGGGGGCGACGCTTGAGTTTTTATCGATGGGGATGTCGGGCGATTACGTGGTAGCGGTGGAAGAAGGAGCTAACCTGCTGCGGATTGGTACCGCGATTTTTGGCCCGCGACGCGGAAAGGGGGAAGGGGAAGATGAGCAAAAAACTGGTTGACAAGGTGCTGGGTTTTATCGGTTTTGAGGAGGAACCGGAAGAAGAACAGGTAGCGACAGAAGCTCAAGATGGTCTAATTCGCCCCAAGAAAAGGGCGGTGGTAAGCATTCACACCCAGCGGCAGATGCGGGTAGTTGTAGCTGAACCGCGTTCCTTTGACGATACGCAGGAGATTGTCGATCATCTGCGCAACAGGCGGCCGGTGGTTGTCAATCTAGAACGGGTGGAGACGGAGCTGGCACGCCGGGTAGTTGACTTTGTGAGCGGTGCAGCTTACGCCCTAAGCGGTAGCGTCCAAAAGGTGGGTGCCGGCATTTTTCTCTTTGCCCCCAATAACGTGGATATTACGACGGAGGGGAAGGAGCCCGAGCGCGGCCTCTTCCTCTGGATGCGCGGGCAGAGGGAGGCTTAAAGGGTGCCGCTCAGTGGGCTTAAAATCGGATTAATCGGCGGCGGGGCGATGGGTGGGGCGCTAGCCGCCGGTTTGGTATCAAGCGGCCGGGTGCCACCGGCAACCATACTGGTGAGCGACGTTGCTCCGGAACGGTTGCGCCGGCTGGAAGAAGAGCTTAAGATTTCCACCCTTCAGGATAACCGGCTTTTGGCTCAAGAGGCGGATATCGTTTTACTGGCGGTAAAGCCCGATATTGTTCCCCCGGTCTTGCGGGAAATCGGTTCCCTTTTGCGCCCGTCACAGACGCTTATTTCTATCGCCGCGGGTGTCACTTTAAGTTTTCTCGAACAAAACATCCCGCAACCCGTTCCGGTTGTGCGCGTTATGCCCAATACGCCGTGTTTAGTAGGAGAAGGAGCGAGCGCCTACGCACTCGGAAGGAACGCCGGCCCGCGCGATGCGGCGCGCGCTGGAGCGATCTTTTCAGCCGTTGGTCGCGCGGTTCAGGTGAGGGAAGAATTACTCGATAGCGTGACCGGGTTAAGCGGGAGTGGACCGGCTTACGTTTATCTCCTGATCGAGGCGCTGGCTGATGGTGGGGTACGCATGGGTTTACCACGTGACGTGGCGCTTGTGCTCGCTGCCCAGACCGTTTTGGGAGCGGCCCGTATGGTTCTAACCCAGGGGGTGCACCCGGCGGAGCTAAAAGACCGGGTGGTGACCCCTGGGGGCACAACGGCGGCTGGGCTTCTTGTGCTTGAGGAGCGGGGAGTTAGGGCGGCGCTTATCCGGGCGGTAGAAGCAGCCGCTTTGCGGTCGCGCGAATTGAGCCGGACAAAGTTTACATAAGATATGGACGGGGCAAAAGAGAAACCGAATAAAATTGGGAAAGGTGCGGAGATGATAGCGTAAGATGGAATTTGTAGTGAAGTTAGTCGATGTGGCCTTTGAGGTTTACGCCATTCTTATCCTCGTCCGGGTGGTCCTCTCCTGGATCCGGCACAATCCTTACCACTCGGTTATCCGTTTTATTTACGATATGACCGACCCCTATCTTAATATTTTCCGGCGTCTTATTCCCCCGGTAGGGGTCGTCGACTTTTCGCCGGTCGTAGCCTTTTTCGTCCTCGAACTGATCCGGGCGCTCGTTTTGCGGCTTCTTGTCGGTTTAATTGGTCTCTTTTGAGGCTATTCAGCTGCCTGTGGCGTAGCGCTTGGGTGGGGTGATATAGGTTGTTGACACCTTACGACGTTTACAAAAAAGAGTTCCGGAGAGTCTTCTGCGGTTACGACGAGCAGGAAGTAGATGAGTTCCTCGACCAGGTAGCCGCCGTCTTGAAGGAGCTTTACCGGGAGGTCGAGGAGCTCCGTGCGCAGACCCAGCACGGGAACACGGGGTATCCTGCTACCGCCTCCGACATAAGGCTTAAGGAGGTGTCAGCAGTTCCAGACGTTCAGCGGGCGCAGCGGGAACTGGAGGCAAAGGTTCAGGCGCTTCGCCAACAGGTGGCGGAGGTTATCGATATGGCTTCTCTCCAAGCGGCCCAGCGGGCTGAAGACGTAATGCTTCAGGCTGAAGCCCGTTTAGGGGAGCTCGTGGCTAAGGTAGAGGAGGAAACTGAGCGGCGACTGCACGAAGCGGAACAGCGTATGGAAGCGATGTTGGCAGAGGCAGCTCAAAAACTTAGGTTTTTATTTAGCCGGGAAATGAGCAAGGACGAAAGCACCAGGCGAAGAAAGACTACTCTTGTAGCTCAGGCGAAGACGCGGAAGATGTGGGATGGCGGCGCCGAATGATTTAGCGAACCTCTTTCAGACGGACCAGGACGGGGTGCGCTTTCGTGTGCGGGTAACGCCCCGGGCGAGCAAAAACGCTATTTGCGGTGTAGTCGGCGCTGGGTTACGGGTGCGTATCGCCGCGCCGCCTGTCGAAGGCAGGGCGAACGAGACACTGCTGCGGTACTTAGGCGAAGTTTTCCAAGTGCCTGTCCGGTGTGTAACGATCCTCCATGGAGAGGGGGGACGGGAAAAAACGATCAAGATTGCGGGCCTTGGGCCGAAAGAAGCCCTAGATGCGGTTGCCCGGGTCCTGTCGGTTAGATCATAAACTTGGGTTGTCACGGTGGTATATGGCACCGCTGCTTCTATCTCCAGTATGGGCCCTGTTGGTATAGCATTGCTTCCCCGCCGTCTTGATTTTCCCTTTCTTCCCTTGCGACAGGAGATTTTTAGTATTATAACTTAATATATACGATGGCGGAAGCGGTTTACGCTGGTAAAGTATAGGACCTCGAAGCTGCGTAACCACCATCCTTTCACGCTACGGATGGTGAACTTGACCTTGCAAGGGAGGAAAGTGATGGACTGGAGCAAAACGCTTAACCTGCCGCAGACGGATTTCCCGATGCGTGCCAATCTGCCCCGCAAGGAGCCAGAAATCCTCAAGTTCTGGAACGAGATCGGCCTTTACCGCCTGGTTCAGCAGAAGACCGCGGGGCGGCCAAAATTCATCCTCCACGACGGCCCGCCTTACGCGAACGGACACATCCACTTGGGCCACGCCCTCAACAAGGTTCTCAAGGATATTATCATCAAATACCATTCGATGAGCGGCTACGATGCTCCTTACGTTCCGGGCTGGGATACGCACGGCCTGCCTATTGAGCAGCAGGCGATCAAGGCGCTTGGTATTAACCGCCACGCGGTAGGTCCCGTGGCGTTCCGGCGCCACTGCAAGGAATACGCGCTGCAATTTGTGGACATCCAGCGTGAGGAGTTCAAGCGTCTCGGTGTCCGGGGTGACTGGGAGCATCCCTACCTCACTTTATTGCCTGAGTACGAGGCGCGGCAGATCGAGGTTTTCGGGGAAATGGCGAAGAAGGGTTACATTTACAAGGGTCTCAAGCCGGTCTACTGGTGTGCCTCCTGCGAAACGGCGCTGGCCGAGGCCGAAGTAGAATATGCGGAGGTTGAATCCCCTTCGATTTACGTCGCCTTTACCGTGGTTGACGGTAAGGGGTTCCTGCCGCCCGGCACCGCCGTGGTTATCTGGACGACGACACCATGGACGCTGCCGGCCAACGTTTCGGTGTGCCTGCATCCGGATTTTGTTTATGTGGTGGTGCGGGTGGATGGCGAACGGTACGTAGTAGCACGAGAGCTTCTGCCGGCCTTTTTGAAGGTCCTGGGCAAAACGGGTGTCGTTGAGGCGGAGTACAAAGGGCAGGAACTGGAAGGCGTCCGTTTGAAGCACCCCTTTCTTGAGCGGGAGTCGCTGGTGGTGCTCGATACTTACGTTACGCTGGAGCAGGGTACCGGCTGCGTGCATAACGCGCCGGGGCACGGTGAAGAGGACTTCCTTACCGGTAAAAGATACGGGCTGCCGGTAATCTCCCCGATCGACGAGCGCGGCATCTTCACCACAGAAGGGGGGCTGTTTGCGGGTAAGTTTTACCTGGACGCGAACCCGCTGATCCTGGAGGAGCTCAAGCGACAGAAGGCGCTACTCAGCGCGGGGCGGATCAGACACCAGTACCCGCACTGCTGGCGTTGTAAAAAGCCTGTTTTTTACCGGGCTACCGAGCAGTGGTTTGCGTCCATTGATGGTTTCCGGGAGGCGGCGCTTCAAGCCATCCGGGAGGTTAAGTGGATTCCTGCGTGGGGGGAGGAGCGCATCTACAACATGGTGGCGACGCGGGGAGACTGGTGTATTTCGCGCCAGCGTTGGTGGGGCGTGCCGCTTCCCATTTTTTATTGCGAGGGCTGTGGCAAGCCTGTAATTAACGACGCCACCATTACGCATTTGAAAGCGCTCTTCCAGCAGCATGGTTCCGATATCTGGTACAGCGCGCCGGTAGAAGAACTGCTGCCGCCGGGGCTGGCCTGCCCGAACTGTGGCGCTGCCGCGTTCAAGAAGGAAAACGATACGATGGACGTCTGGTTTGACTCGGGCTCAAGCCATTGGGCGGTGCTGCGCCAGCCCTCTCTCTGGCCGGACCAGGACTGGCCAGCAGACCTTTACCTGGAAGGGAGCGACCAGCACCGCGGCTGGTTTAATTCTTCACTTTCCACCGCGGTGGCGGTTACCGGTAAACCGCCCTACCGGGCGGTGCTCACGCACGGCTTTGTGGTTGATGAGCAGGGCCGGAAGATGTCCAAGTCGCTCGGCAACGTGGTCGATCCCCTGAAGGTCATCGAGCAGTTAGGGGCGGATATCCTCCGGCTCTGGGTCTGCTCGGCCGATTACCGGGGTGACCTTGCCGCTTCGGACAACATCCTCAAGCAGATCGCCGAAGCCTACCGCAAGATCCGGAACACCTTCCGTTTTCTGCTCGGGAACCTTTACGATTTCGACCCGCAAGCGCCGGTGGCTTACACTCAACTACCGGAGATAGACCGTTACATCCTGCACCGGCTTGAGCAGCTCAAGCGGCGGGTCCTGCAGGCCTACCGGGAGTACGAATTTCACGTGGTCTACCACGCGATTCACTCCTTCTGCGTGCTGGATTTAAGCGCCTTTTACCTGAACGTCCTTAAGGACCGGCTTTACTGCGAGCACCCGGACGCGCTCGCGCGGCGCGCTACCCAAACGGTTCTTTACGAGATTCTCGACACCCTTTTGCGTCTTCTCACGCCGGTTCTCGCTTTCACGACGGAGGAGATCTGGCGCTACGTACCGGTGGTCGGGGAGAAATTGCCTAGTGTGCAGCTCCTGGACCTGCCGCCGCTGCGGGACGACTACCTCGATCCGGGTTTAGAGGGCCGCTGGGAGCGGCTGTTAGCGGTGCGGGAGGCGGTTTTAGAGGCTCTCGAGCGGGCACGGCAGGAGAAGCACATTGGCGATTCGTTAGAAGCCCGGGTGGAGCTTTACGCGGGGGATGAACTGCAGGAGTTTTTACAGAAAGCCGTAGCGGAACTAAAGATGATCTGCATCGTTTCGGATCTAGCCGTGGTGCCAAGCGGTTCTCTACCGGCAGACGGAGCGGTCCGTGGCGACCTTGTGGTCCGGGTAACACGGGCGCCGGGTGCAAAATGCGCGCGCTGCTGGATGTACAGCGAATCGGTGGGTACAAGCCCCGAGTACCCTGACATCTGCGCGCGGTGCGCCGGAGTTGTCAGGGGGCTGTTTGCGGAACGGTAAAGTGAGCGGTATGCCCGGTAGGCCCAGAGGGTCTTCCGGATAAATTGCCTGGTTTCCGGGAAGGGTATCTGGTCGAGGTCGGCCGCCCTTCCCGTCCATTTTCCTTCGGCCAGCCATTCCCTTATGTTACCCCGGCCGCCGTTATAGGCGGCAAGGGCGGGAACGAGAGCGCCGAATTCGCGTAATAGACCGGCAAGGTAGCGTGTACCCAGGCAAATGTTTGTTTCCGGGTCGAGGAGGCAGGCGGGGGTGAAGCTTTTCTGCTCCTGAAGGGCGACCCACCGCGCCGTTTCCGGCATTAGTTGCATCAACCCTACGGCGCCACGGGCTGAAACCGCGTCGGGGCGGTAGTTGCTTTCGGTCTTGATCACCGCGGCTACGAGCAAGGGGTCGAGTCCGTTTGCCGCGGCGTACCGGAAGATGAGCTCCCGGTACTTTAGGGGATAGTAATGCTTGCCCAAGTGCTTCCAGTTGGCCAACAGTAAAACAAGCAGCAAGAAAATTGCGCTTAAGAAAACCTTGCGTAACGTCACCTATTCTTTTCGCTCTGCTCCTCTTCTATTAATTTTCTGAAAAAATAGGCCACCTGGTCGCGGGTATGGTTGAAGCCGCTGCTGTTATCGATTACGCGGTTAGCCCGCCGGATCTTTTCCTCCTGGGACATCTGTGCGGCGACCATGGCCTGGGCGAGTTCAGGTGGGATGCCGTCGCGTGCCATGAGCCGCCGGATGACGCTGTGAGGGTCGGCAATGACCACCCAGACTTCGTCTACTAACCGTTCGAGTCCGGCCTCCAGAAGAAGGGCCGCTTCAATGACGGCTACCGGCGGCGGTGTTGGGCGCTCCCGCAACTCCGCAAGCCACTTTTCAATCACGGCGGTAATTGCGGGGTGGGTGATTTCTTCGAGTTTGCGCCGGGCGTTTGGATCGGTAAAGATGAGCCGCCGCATTTTTTTTCGGTCGAGGCTGCCGTCGGGCAGAAGGTATTCTGGCCCAAAGACCTCGACGATCTTGGCTAGCAGCGGTTCGCCTGGGGCGGTGAGCTTTTTGGCTACCGCGTCGGCTTCGAGGACTTCGGCGCCAAGGCTTTTGAGATAGCGCGCCACGCTTGTCTTGCCCGTCCCTGCATTTCCGGTGAGCCCAATAACCTTCATTTGCGCCTCCTGAACTTCATAAAGGCTGACAGCAGGGGCAAAAATATGTTCCCCTACCGCCTAATTTTATCTTTTCGATCCTGGTCCCACACTTCGGACAAGGCCTACCGGCCCGGTTGTGGACCCTTAAAAAGTATTGGTGGCTGCCCTCCTCACCAGCGGCATCGACATAATCCCGGATGCTGGTGCCGCGGTGGGCTATGCCTTCCTGCAGCACGTCCCGAATGGCGCGGTGGAGGGCCTTCCCTTCGCGGACGCTCAGGTCGCTTGCCCGGCGCGCGGGGTGGATTCCTGCCACGTAGAGGGCTTCGTCTGCATAAATGTTGCCGATTCCGGCGACCACTTCCTGGTCAAGCAGCAGCGCCTTTATCCGCCGCCGGGACTGCTTAAGACGGGCAAGAAAGTACTCGCCCGTGAAAGTGTTGCTTAGCGGCTCTGGTCCCAACCGGGCGAGTTCCTTCACCTGTGCCTCGGCCGCCGGCACCAGCCAGACCCGGCCGAACTGGCGAAGGTCGGTGAGCCGCAGGCGTCCCCGGTCGAGGTGGAATACCAGGTGCGTGTGACGCGGCAACGGGCCATCCGCAGTCTCGTAAACGAGTTGGCCGCTCATCCGGAGATGGACGACGAGGCGGTGGCCACCGGATAAATCGAAGAGTAGAAACTTACCGCGCCGGTTCACTCCCAGGATAGCGCGCCCGCGAATCGTTTCGCTAAAACGTACCGGTGCGGGCGCGGCGATTACCTTTTCTAAGTACATTGTAGTACCGGTGATGGTCAAACCGGTAATTTTTGCGGCTAACTGCTCTTTGATCGTTTCTACTTCGGGAAGCTCAGGCAAGGGTTACACCTCGATTTTTTCGAGATCGTGCCAGTTGGGGCCTGCCTTCAACGTGACGGTGATGGGCACGGCAAAAGGCAGCGCCTGTTCCATTTTGGCTTTGATCAGCGGCGCGACAGCGGGAAGTTCGCCGGCTGGCACTTCAAAAAGGAGTTCATCGTGCACCTGGAGCACCATGCGTGTTCTGTAACTGCCGCGGGTCAGCTCCCGGTGGATATCGACCATCGCTTTTTTGATTAAATCGGCGGCGCTTCCCTGAATCACAGTGTTAACCGCCAGCCGCTCGCCGAGCTGCCGCTGGATGCGGTTGGGGCTTAGTATTTCGGGGATGTAGCGCCGCCGGCCAAGTACCGTGGTCACAAACCCGTTCTCGCGCGCCTGCCGGATTGTTTTTTCGATAAAGCGCTTCACCCCTATATAACGGGCAAAGTAGCGCTCAATGTACCGGTGCGCTTCACCAGGTTCGCTCTTGAGCTCCTGAGCTAGACCGTAGTCACTCATTCCGTAAATGATGCCGAAATTGACGACCTTAGCGCGGGCGCGCAGCTCCGGAGTTACGGCTTCGGGAGGGAGGCCGAAAACCTCGGCGGCCGTCCGGGTATGGATATCCTCACCCTGGTTGAAGGCGGCGGTGAGGAGTTCGTCGCCGGCAAGGTGGGCTAAAATCCTAAGTTCAATTTGCGAGTAGTCGGCGCTTAAGAGCAAGCTTCCTGGCAGGCCGGCTACGAAGGCGCGGCGGATCCTCCGCCCGAGAGGGTCGCGCACCGGGATGTTCTGTAGGTTGGGCTCGGCAGAAGCGAGGCGACCGGTGGCGGTGCCGGTCTGGTAAAAGGTGGTATGCAGGCGCCCGGTCTGCAGGTTGATGAGCTGGAGTAGGGCATCGGCGTAGGTATTCTTGAATTTGGCAAGCTGCCGGTACTGCAGGATCCGGGCCACGATCTCGTGCCCGGCCAGCTTTTCCAGAACTGCGGCGTCCGTCGCGTAGCCGGTTTTGGTCTTCCGCACGGGTTTCAACCCTAGCTTTTCGAAAAGGATCCGGCCCAACTGCTTCGGCGAGTTGAGGTTGAACTCTTCGCCTGCGAGCCTGAATATCTCCCCGGTGACCTCTCTGATCTGGTCGGCCAGCTCTGCCGCGATCTTTTCGAGTTCCCGCCGGTCGACGGCTATCCCCGCCGCCTCCATCGCCTGCAGGACTGCCACCAGGGGAAGCTCGACTTCCCGGAAAAGGTAGTCCTGTCCCTCCAGCCGGAGTTTGGCCGCGAGGGTGGGCGTAAGCAGCAAAACGGCCAGTGCCTGCTCCGGTGGCCCGCTCTGTGCGGGCAGGACTATGCCCGCGTGCTCGAAGGCTACCGCGTCTAACGTGTTAGGAACAGCAGGGTTGAGCAGGTAGGCGGCGATCATGGTGTCGAAAGAAATCTTCTCTGGCATAAGCCCCAACGGCTGCAGAAGGTGCAGGGCCTGCTTGGCGTCGTGAACGGTGAGTTGCAGTTCCGGAAACGCCAAGACGACCTTAAGGAGCGCGGCAACAGACGCGCTGCCTGCGGCGGTGAAAACGGTTTCTGGATCCGGGCAGAGGGCGCACGCCAGTGGCCCCTGCGCATTTCCCTGCAGGGCGAGGGCCACGGCCGGGCGTTCCTGTAGCTTTTTCAGGAGTGCCTCTGGCGCCGCGGGATCAAAAACGATTTTGGCGGCTGCCGGCAGCGCCGTGCCGGGAGTTTCTTTTTGGGGGCGCTGCCCTCTGAGTTCCGGGAGCTTTTTAAGGAGGGAGCGGAATTCAAGACGCTGAAAAACCCGGTAAACCTCCTCCATATCTGGACCGGGCCAGGTGGAGGCAGTGATATCGGTGGTAAGTGGTACTGCCCGTTGGATCGTTGCCAGTTGCTTAGAAAGGAGCGCCTGGTCTTTGTAGGGTAGTAACTTGTTCCGGAGGTTCGCTGGCAACTCCGGAAGGTGGTTGAAGATTTCCTCGAGGCTGCTGTACTTTTGCAGCAGCGCGGCGGCCGTTTTCGGGCCGATACCCGGCACGCCGGGAATGTTATCCGCAGCGTCTCCGGTTAAGCCTTTCAGGTCGGGGAGCTGCTGGGGGGCAACACCAAATCGTTCGACCACCGCCTTTTCGTCGTAGGGAACGATTTCGCTGATCCCTTTCCGCGTCGTCAGCACGGTGGTTTGCGGCGAAACGAGTTGCAGCGTATCCAGATCACCGGTTACGATGAAGCAGGAGTACCCCGCCTTTTCGGCCTGGGTGGCGAGGGTGCCGATGATATCGTCCGCTTCGAAGCCCTCCATTTCGAGAACCGGAATCCTGAAAGCCTGGAGAACCTCCTTGATCAGCGGGAATTGGGGGCGGAGGTCCTCCGGGGTTGCGGGCCGGTGGGCCTTGTAGGACGCGGCAGCTGCGTGACGGAAGGTAACCTTTCCCTTATCGAAGGCCGCTACCACACTATCGGGCGCGATTTCTTTGAGTAGCTTCAAGAGCATCCCGGTGAAGCCGTAGGCCGCGTTGGTAGGTAAACCTTCCTTGGTGCTAAGCGCCGGAATGGCGTGAAAGGCCCTATGGGCCAAGCTATTTCCGTCAAGCAAGACTAACCGCTGCAACCTTCCACCGCCGGGCTACGTTTTTGTTTGTCATGGCTACTACTATTATTTCAGCGTCCCTGATAAAATACCTTCGGGGTACGTTGAAGAAAAATAGGTGACGGTGCAGGAAAAATAAGTGCAGCAGGGAATATACTATAAGATCGAGACTGAAGGGTAGCAAGGAGGTCTTTCAGATAAAGGGTTCTTTTTTCCGCGAGTGCCCCTGTGGCAGCGGGCGCAACTTTGAGGAGTGTTGCGCGCAAAAGGTTGTCTCCTTTGACCAGTTGCGGTGGCGAGCGGCGGCGCGGGAACTTAAGCGTAAGCTCGGGGCTTTCGCGCAGCAGCCGGTTTTCACCGAAGCGGCGATTTGGGCCCAACACCTCTACCTGAGCGCGATTGGTGGAAGCCTTTTTGCGCTCGATGAGGAGTTTGTGGGGGAGCGCTGTTTCGAATGGTTCATTTTCGATTTCCCGGTGACCGGAGAAGAAACGATCCTCGAGCTCTTTAAACAGGTGGCTGCCGAACAGCTTAACGAGCGGGAACGGGCCCTCCTTAACTGGTGGTGCAAGACTCCCACTACTTTTTACGAGGTGAAGGCCCTGGGTCAGCAGGTTGTTCTTGTTGAGGACATTCTGACGGGCGATACTTTTTACGTGCGTGGTTTCCAGAACCCTGCGGACATGGCGGTGGGGAACATTCTCTACCTCCGCGTGCTCCGGGTCGGGGAGGAATTTGAGTTTTCGACCGCGGGGTTGTCTCTGCCAGGAGGGGCGAAAGGACCGCTCCTCTCGTGGCTTAAAAAGGATTTTGCGGTTTTCCGGCGGCTGAGTAAGCAAAAGAAAGCGGGCTGGCCGCTTTACCTGCGGCAGCGAGCGCACCGGATCATGGCCTGGGCGGCTGCCTTTGGAGCGGGTCAGGAGAGTGACCCTCTTGCTGAAGGGGAAGGGGTTTGGGGCGAGCGGTTTGACGCTCTGCTGATGTTGCTTGAGGAATATCTTCTCCGCGAGCTCATAAACAACAAGATAAGACGCGAAGGTTGGAAAGGTTTTCTGCGCCAGGTTCTGAGCGGCGTTAACGAACCTGATGTTACGCCCCGCGAGGGCGGCGGGAAGGTGGCAGGAGCCGAAGGTTTCACCTGGGCGCGTCCGGAATATGCTGAGGTGGCGCATCTAGTGGCCAGGGATTTAAAAAAACGCGGCCGGAGCGATACCGTTTCCCGGGCTCTCGAACTATGGTACCGGTTTTGCCTCCTTGAAGAACCGGTAGTGCGGAAGGCGCCGGCTTGGGCCGCAGCAGTGGTTTACGCGGTCGCCAGGACGGAGGGGGGGCGTTTGAGCCAGCAGCGCCTAGCAGCGGAGTACGGCATCTCTGTTTCGGCCCTTTCCACCAATTACCGCCACCTGCGTCGCCTACTTGGCCTCTCTTAAGGGATGCTTGAAAAGATCGTTGCTTTCGCCGCGCAACTTGCGGAACATATCGCTTCTCTCGGGTACTGGGGGATCGCTCTCGGTATGGCTATCGAGAGTTGTAACATCCCCCTTCCTAGCGAGGTGATCCTTCCTTTCGGTGGCTACTTGGTTTCCCTGGGGAAGCTCAATTTCTTCTTAGCCGTCCTTGCCGGAAATATCGGAGGAACGGCTGGTTCCGTGCTTTCTTACTATATTGGCCTTAAAGGTGGACGCCCCTTTCTGGAGCGCTACGGGCGCTACTTCTGGATTTCGGAGCGGGAACTCGCGCTGGCCGACCGGTGGTTTGCGCGGTGGGGTGAGGCAACCGTCTTCTTCACCCGCTTAATGCCGATAGTGCGGACCTTCATCTCCTTTCCGGCGGGCGTGGCCCGGATGAACTTCACGCGTTTTGTCCTTTATACCTTTTTAGGCTCGTTGCCTTGGAGCCTTTTCCTTACCTATCTCGGCTTAAAATTAGGCGAACACCGGGAGCTCCTCCGGGAGTGGTTCCACCGCTTCGACCTCGTCATCTTAATTGCGCTTATCTGCGGGATAATTCTCCTCTTCTGGTGGTGCCGGCGCTAATAAGAAACTAAATTTTACATTGTTTAAGGCAGGACCCGCTCTCCCACAATAAAGAGCAGAGGGAAGTGGGTCCTGTGTTTCGGCGGGGTAAGGTAAACCTTCTGATAGGCCTTTTTTACTTGTCCTGCCTGTTTTTGCCTTGCCGGCCAAGGCTACTGCTGCGGCGTTAAGCGGGCGGGTTGTAGTCGTTGACCCAGGCCACGGGGGGAGCGACCCCGGGGGTGTCAATCAGGAACTGGGCCTCCATGAAAAGTACGTTAACCTTGCTGTCGCTAGGCAACTCCAGCGGATGCTCATGGATGCTGGCGCGATGGCTCTTCTAACCCATAACGATACGGAGACGGTAGAGCGCGGCGCCGGTGGTTTGAAGCTACCCTACTTCAGCCTCCGTAGCCAGGCGGCGCTGGCCAACGCCGCCGCGGACATCTTCACCACATCCATACAAACTGTTTCCCCAACCCCCATCGCAGCGGGGCGGAGGTCTTTTACCACCCAGGTTCGGCAAAAGGTGCGCTGTTGGCAGCTTCTATCCAGGAGCAGTTGGCCGGTATCGCGGGAGGCTGCAGTTGCCGCGCTGCCTCTTACTACGTTCTCAACCGTACCGCAATGCCTGCGGTTTTGGTGGAACTCGGTTACCTTACTTGTGCCGGTGAAGCGGCCCACCTGCTCGATACTACCTACCAGGAGCGCCTCGCGCGGGCCATTTGGGGGGGTGTGTGCCGCTATTTTGAGGCGGTACCCGTGCTCGCTAACAGGGACCTTCGGCCCCGGCATAGAGCGCAACTGGCGATAGTGGTCGATGACTTTGCCGGCGCGACGAAGAACGGGACGCGGGCCTTTTTTGCTCTAGGCAAGCCGCTGACCTTTGCGGTGATACCCAATTTCCCCGACTCAGCGTCCATAGCCCAGCGGGCTGTCCGGTAGGGCTATCAGGTGCTGGTCCACCTACCGATGGAGCCATTTAAGGGGAAGGCAAGCCACCTTGGTCCGGGGACTATTTACGTTCATCTGAGCGACGTGGAGATTGAGCAGCGGGTGCACCGGGCGATTGCCAGCGTTCCCGGGGCGGTAGGGGTTAACAACCATATGGGTTCCCGGGCTACGTTTGACGCGCGGGTGATGCGGGCAGCGTTACGCGCGGTGAAGGCCCACGGGATGTTTTTTTAGATAGCAGAACTACTGACCGCTCGGTGGCTTGTGACGTGGCGGCGGAACTCGGTGTTCCTTGTGGGAAGCGGGATTACTTTCTCGATAACGTAAACAATGTCGGTTATATTAAAAGAACAGCTCCGGATGGCGGCGCGGCTTGCGCAGAAGCGCGGCAGCGCTGTGGCCATCGGACACGTAGGCATAACCGGTGCGAATACGGCCAGAGCGATCCGCGAGATGATTCCAGAGTTAGAGGCTCAGGGAATAGAGCTTGTTTACCTCTCAAATGTGCTTGCCGGCAGCACCGCCTACGTTGGCCTCGACCTGAAGGCGGGGCTTGAGAAAGGGGCCGTAGCGCGGGTCAAGCGCGACGTGGCGGCGCGGTTGAAGCGGGCCGAGCCGCGGCTCACCCGGGTAATGGTGACCACCGATCCGGATACTTACACCCGGATTCGCCGCGTGCAGGAGGGGATCGCGAAAGGGAAGCCGCTCTCTGCTTTCACGAGCGAACTCCGGGAGATAAACTGGCGGATGACACCAGAAACTCGTTGAGGAGAAGCAAATTGTGCGCGAAAGGACGACTCCCGCGGTCGCCCTTTACTCTGCCACGCCAGGTCCGTACTTAAAAAGCTCGGAGACCGTTACCATTTTATACTTCCGTTCGCGTAAACCCGCAATAATTGCCGGTAGGGCCTTATCCGTCTGCTGGCAGGTATCACTTGCGTGCAGGAGGATGATGCTACCCGGGCGGGCCAGTTGCAAGACGCGGTTGATGATGGTTTCCACACCTGGATTCTTCCGATCCAGGGAGTCCGCGTCCCACTGGATCACCGTATAACCGAGCTCTGCGGCCGCTTTGAGCACCTTAGCATCGTGATCCCCGTTAGGTGTTCGGATAAGGCGCGGCTCTTTGCCTGTGACGGCGCGGATGCTTTCGTGGGCTTGAAGAATCTCGTTTTTTATCTCTTCCTTGGGCAGCTGGCTTAAGTTGATATGCCGGTGGCCGTGACTCGCGATTTCGTGGCCGTCTGCAGCAATCCGTCTATCTATCTCCGGGTATTTAGTTACCCACGGGCCGGAAAGGAAGAAGGTGCATTTGATCCCTTCTTTTTTGAGGATATCGAGGATGGGCCCCGGCGTTTTGTTTCCCCAGCTGATGTCAAAGGTGAGGGCCACGACTTTTTCGTTGGTTTTCACCCGGTAAACGATCGGATTGCCCGTTGCGCTTGTAGGGGTATAAGGCTTGGGCAAAAGAGCGTAGGCGAAAAAGATGCCGATCGCCAGAAGATAAAGGAGCAAAAGGAGGCTCTGGCGCAGGGTGCGCAGATTCACATAAAAAACCCGCATCTTAAATCCCCCGGATTAAACTTCCTCCGTTTATTTAGGTATTGTCCGGGGGCGGAAAATATGCTTTGAATGCGAAAAATTGCTTTGTCTGCAGAAAAGCAAAAATAGAGGCCGCAAGGGCGATATGCTGCTACGGAAAGGTGGTAGGGAAATTGCGCCTTGCAGGGATCGTTATTCTTGCGTTTTTATTTTTGGGGATGCGGCCACTCTCGGCCTGGGGGCAGCCTCAGGTGACCGCGGATGCGGCCGCTCTAATGGATGCCGACACCGGCGTTTTTTATTACGTGAAGAATGGCCAGCAATGGCGGGCGCCGGCCAGCCTTACGAAAGTGATGACGGCCATCCTGGCACTTGAGCTTGCTGATCCTGAGGAAGAAGCAACGGTGAGCTACCGGGCGGCGTCGGTGTGGGCAGGTTCAATTATCGACTTGCGGACGAACGAGCGCATCAAGCTCGGAGAACTGGTAAAAGCGGCGCTTATCTGCTCGGCAAACGACGCCACGGTAGCCATTGCGGAAGGGGTGGCTGGCGACCACGATACTTTTGTCCGGTGGATGAACGCTAAGGCGCTGCTTCTCGGGATGACGCGGACTCGCTTTGTCAATACCAACGGCTACTCGCACCCCAACCACTCTAGCACCGCGGTAGACCTTGCCCGTCTGGCGCGCTATGCGATGCGTAACCCTGAATTTGCCCGGCTGGTGCAGACACGCGCGGCAACTATTTACTTAGGTTGCGCCGCGGCGGACGATGCGTATAGAAAATACGAACCAGCTTCTCCACGAAAACTTTCCCGGTATCACCGGCGTTAAGACCGGGACCACAAGCGCAGCCGGACAGTGCCTTATTGCTGCCGTTTCGCAACGCGGGCGGAACCTTATCAGCGTAGTGCTGCATAGTGACGGCCGGTACTGGGATACCCGGCGGCTCCTCTCCTGGGGGATGGATGCGCTACAGCAGCGGACAGTCTGCACAGCGGGCGAATATTATACCCGGTTGCGGGTGCGTGAAGGGCGGCTGCCGGACGTCCCCCTGGTAACCGACCGGGCCCTGGTAGTATCGCTGCCTGCGGGTGAAGAGGGTCTTCTCCAGAAAGAGGTAACCTTATACCCCGCGCCGGTTGCACCGTTACGTTTGGGGGCGCGTCTGGGAGAAGTGGTTTTTACCTGGCGGGGGCAGGAACTGGGGCGCGTAGGGTCGATAGCCGGGCGGGGGGGTGGAACGGCTTCCGTGGTACGCACGGTTCTGGCAGTGGAGATAGAGGGTGCGGCGCCAAGTTCTCAGGAGGCGTGGCGGCATATAAACTATTAGCTTTTTCGCACATCTTCTTAATCGAGGGACGGCGCGTTGGTGTTTTTGCTCGCCCTGTTAGGGACCTTTTGCTGGGGCCTCGCTCCTCTTTTTGGCAAACTGGGCCTTACCCAGACCAATCCCTTGACAGCCTTGGCGTTCCGGACCTTTTATACTGGTGTGGTCCTTGCTGGTTGGTTTGGCTTTACCCGGGGCATAGCCGAGTTTCGGCATCTCCCCCCGAAAATCTGGCTTTTCATCGCCTTCGAGGCGCTCTTGGCCACTATTTTGGGGGACCTTGCTTATTTCTCCGCTCTTAAAATCGGTAACCCTAACGACGTGACAATGATTATGTCGACCTCGCCGATGGTCACACTCATCTTAAGTCACTTCTTTCTCGGTGAACAGATCTACGCCTACCAAGTTCTCGGTATCCTGCTCATCGTGGCGGGGCTGGTACTGGTTGGTTTACAGCCGAAGTTTTAGCGGCTGTTTTTACGCGGGCCAAACTCGACGATACGGGGGCTGGGCTCGTACCAGTCCGTTCCGAAGTTCTTTCTTGATCACTTTACCGGTGGGTGTTTTGATTGTAAGCCACGAACGGACCACGATTCCTTCCTGGCCTTTCATAAGCACTCTTTTTTCTCCGGGCGGGAACTGCGGGTTAAAATGCTCTTCAGTCCAGGTGGGCACTCGCTTTAGAACGGTGTGGTGCCACCTGACTTCCGGGGGTTTTACCGTCCCGTAGAGCGCCATATAGAGCGTATTACCTTTAAATTTGGCCATAATCACGACCGGTCCGGCGGGTAGTATTCTGGAATTTAAAGTCCCTGACGCCGTAATAAACGGTCGCGTCTTGCCCCGGAGGGACGTAGGGAACCGTCAGCGAATGGGGGTGGCGCTCCACTACCCGGAGATTGCTAAGCAAAACGACATTGTAAAGAAGGGACGAGATTTTGCAAACCCCGCCGCCGATGGTGGTAGTGTACCGGTTCCCCATGTAGGTAGGGCTAGCACGGTAGCCACGCTCCTCAGTATAAGGCCCGATAGTTTGGTTTTGCGAGAAGATCTCGCGGGCAAGACAACGGTTCCGGAAAGCTTTTCGGCCGCAAGGGCAATATTGTAAGGCTCTGCACCGATGGGTTCGCGCCGGACCGCCTTGAAAGCGGCCATCAATACGGGTGCGCCGCGCTCGACCAGGAAAGCCTGAATACTGGGACTCTCATCCCAGGGTAATGGTCCTTGGTAAGAGGTGGCCTGCGCTTCCCAGTCCCAGTCTTCGGCGGTGTTAATCGGTCCGGGGCGCGGTTTGGTACCGGGCCTTACGGCCGTATCAACCGGCCACGAAAGAAAGGCTATAGCGGTACAAGCCAAAAGGATTACCAGGAGACTTGTTTTTTTCAAGAAAGGGCCCCCTTCAAATACCGGGTCCGTACTCGTAACGCGCTTTGCTTCGGGTTAAAGACCTTTCCGTAAAGATAGCTTTCCCCGAAAAAGGCTTGCGTTTTACTCCCGGTACCCGATAATCTTTTCACCCCGCTACGCCCTTCCCCATACTAATAGATCAGGTTTATCCTCAAAAAGAAGAGCCGGAGGTGTCGCTCTTGCTCCCAATTCCTGTTAAATTTAAGCTCGTTTCCGGAACGGCGGAAGGAGAAACGAGGCTTACGGCCTTCGATAAGGCCATTTTGCGGGCTGGGGTCGGTAACTGCAACCTCATTAAAGTGAGCAGTATTCTTCCGCCCCGCTGCCGTTTGGATGAGGGTATCGTGTTGCCACCGGGGGCGCTTGTCCCTGTAGCCTATGGCTTCATCACGAGCGATGTTCCCGGTGCGGTTATTGCGGCGGTGGCCGTCGGCCTAGCGGAAGACCCTGATTCCTACGGCATCATTATGGAGCACAGCGGCCGGGTTTCGCGGGCCGTGGTGGAGGCAGAGATCGTGCGGATGGTCGAGGAGGCCTTTGCTTGCCGCTCGCTGCCGTTGAAAGAGGTTCTTGTCGAAAGCACCGAACACCGGGTGGTGAAGCTGGGTTGTGCCTTCGCGGGCGTGGTTCTGTGGTACTGAAGACGGGCTGGCCGGCGAACTACGCATAGTTTGAGTGCCGCTCTGACTGCGGTTTAGCTTTATTTAGGTAGGGGTGCCCGTTAGAATTTACCTTTCACCGCGAGGGGAGCAGAGCGCACCCACGGCTAGGGCCTCTGCGCGCCTCAGTTTTGAGCATATGTTTTTTAAATTTTTGGCTATACCAAGAGGATTTTGGTGGAACCTATCGAATATTTTCGATAAAATTTTCGAAAAGGGGATGAGCGAATAGCCACGTGTGAGCTTTACGAGAAGTGCCCCATTTACAACCGCTTCAAAACGGAGATGCTCAAAAACATCTATATCCGCCAGTATTGTTCCGGCGACTTTACCAAGTGCCA